>NZ_JBFOCW010000089.1:0-45334 GCF_040908005.1 Aeromonas sp. s1(2024)
TCGATGGTGACCTCTTCTGTCTTGGCGGCGGTGATGTCGCCGTACATCTTGAACAGGCCGTTGGGGTCAATCCCCCGGATGTGCTCCATATTGACCCGGGCGCCGTAGGTGGACTGGTTGTAGCGCTGGGCCATCTGCTCAAGCCATTCGCGGGTGATGGCGCGGCCATCGGTCGTGCCCCCTTCTACGGCAACACGGAAAAATTTGGACTTTGCCATGGGTTGGGATCCCTTTGGTGATTGGGTGGTGATGTCGCGGTTATGGTCTGGGTGACAGGCGGGATCGTGCAATCGGCGGCCAGTGTGTACGGCGCTGGCACACTGGCGGGGTGGCGTTTGGATGGGTTGTGGCTGGGTAGACTGGCGCCATGACGACAGCACCCTTACTTTTCCCCCATATCGAACCCAGACGGCAGGCCATGCACCTGTACTTTCAGGGGTACAAGATCCGAGCCATTGCGGAGCTGCTGGCGACCCCCGAGGGGACGGTCGCCACCTGGAAATCCCGCGATGGTTGGGATGACATCAAACCCATTGACCGGGTCGACTTCGCCATCGAGGCGCGGATGTGCCAGCTGATCGCCAAGGAGGTGAAAAGCGGCGGCGACTTCAAGGAGATTGACCTGCTGGGTAGGCAGTTGGAGCGGATAGCCCGGGTCAACAAGTACAGCAACGGAGGCAATGAGGCCGACCTCAACCCCAAGGTGGCGAACCGCAACAAGGGGCCGAAGAAGGCACCCGAGCGCAATGTGGTGGAGCCCGAACAGCAAGAGCGGCTGATCGAGCGCTTCGAGTCCACCATGTTTGGCTACCAGCGCACTTGGTACGAGGCTGGCAACCAGCACAGGATCCGCAACCTGCTCAAGTCTCGCCAGATTGGGGCGACCTACTTCTTTGCCTTCGAGGCCTTCATCGATGCCCTGGTCACCGGGCGCAACCAGATTTTCCTGTCGGCCAGCAAGGCGCAGGCTCATGTGTTCAAGCAGTACATCATCCAGTTTGCCAAGGAGGAGGGGGTGGAGCTCAAGGGCGACCCCATGGTGCTACCGAACGGAGCGCACCTCTACTTCCTCGGCACCAACGCCCGCACCGCCCAGAGCTACCACGGCAACATCTACATGGATGAGTACTTCTGGATCCATGGCTTCCTTGAGTTCCGCAAGGTGGCTTCCGGCATGGCGATGCACAAGAAGTGGCGCCAGACCTACATTTCCACCCCATCCAGCCTTTCCCATCCCGCCTATGCGTTCTGGTCCGGCGCCAACTTCAACCGTGGCAAGGCGAAGGCAGACCGGGTCGAGATTGACCTGAGCCACGCCAATCTTGCCAGCGGTAAGCTGTGCGCCGATGGTCAGTGGCGGCAGATTGTCACGGTCGAAGATGCGGTGCGCGGTGGCTGCGACCTGTTCGACCTGGATCAGCTGCGCAGCGAGTACTCCGAGGAGGAATACCTCAACCTGCTGATGTGCATCTTCATGGATGACACCTCGAGCGTGTTCCCGCTCGTCACCCTGCAGCGCTGCATGGTCGACAGCTGGGAACTGTGGGACGACTACAAGCCCTTTGCCCTGCGTCCGCTGGGTAGCCGGCCGGTGTGGATCGGCTATGACCCGGCCAAGGGTGGGCAGGGGGATAGCGCAGGTTGCGCCGTGCTGGCTCCGCCGGCGGTGCCCGGCGGCAAGTTCCGGGTGCTGGAGCGCCACCGCTGGAGCGGGATGGACTTCGACGCCCAGGCGCGAGCCATCAAGGCCATGTGCGAGCGCTACAACGTGTGCTACATCGGCATCGATACGACCGGGATCGGGGAGGGGGTCTACCAGTTGGTGAAGCAGTTCTACCCGGCGGCGACCCCTATCCAGTACAACCCGAGCGTGAAAATCCAGATGGTGATGAAGGCGCAGGATGTGATGAACAAGGGGCGGCTGGAGTTTGACAGCGGTTGGACAGACCTCGCCCAGGCGTTCATGAGCATCCGCCGCGCCGTGACCGCGGGCGGCAAGCTGCCGACCTTTGAGGCCAGCCGGTCAGAGGAAACCAGCCACGCCGATATTGCCTGGGCAACGATGCAGGCCCTGTTACACGAACCGCTGGCAGGTGCCACCGGTGCCAATACCAGCATGATGGAGATTTTCGCATGAGAAAGCGCCGCCCACAGCGCCATACCTCGCCGATGACGGCGACCCAGAAACCCGGCGCGGCCATCGAGGCGTTCAGCTTTGGCGAGCCGGTGCCCGTCTTATCGCAACGGGAGGTGTTCGACTACCTGGAGGCCATGCACAACGGCCGCTGGTACGAGCCGCCCCTCTCCCTCAATGGGCTGTCTCGGGTCTATCGGGCCGGGGTGCATCACGCCTCGGCCATCCAGGTGAAGCGCAACATCCTGCGTTCCTGTTTCATCCCGCATCCGAAACTGAGCCTGGCCGCCTTCACCGGGTTGGCGCTGGACTATCTGATCTTCGGCAACGGCTATCTGCAGGCGGTGCAGAACCGACTCGGCGGGGTGCTGCGCTATGACCACCTGCGGGCTAAATACACCCGGCGGGCTCTGGACTTGGACACCTATTGGTGGATTGCCCAGCCCGGGCAGGAGCAGGCGCTGCCGGCCGGGCGGGTGGGCCATGTGATGGAGAGCGACATCAACCAGGAGATCTACGGCATCCCCGACTATGTCGGCGGGCTCAACTCTACCCTGCTCAACGAGTCGGCCACCCTGTTCCGCCGCAAGTATTACGAGAATGGATCCCACGCTGGGTTCATCATGCACATCACCGACGCAGTGCAGAACGAGGGCGACATTGCGGCCTTGCGTGAGGCGCTGCGCCAGAGCAAGGGGCCCGGCAACTTCCGCAACCTCTTGCTCTACACCCCTAACGGCAGCAAGGACGGGGTGAGGCTGATCCCGGTTGCCGAGGTGGCGGCCAAGGATGATTTTCTCTCCATCAAGAACGTCAGCCGCGACGACCAGTTGGCCACCCACCGGGTACCGCCCCAGTTGATGGGAGTGATGCCGAACAGCACGGGCGGGTTCGGCGATGTGACCAAGGCCGCCCAGGTGTTCGACATCAACGAGATCGACAGCATCAAGGCCAGCCTGCTGGCGCTCAATGACTGGGCAGGGGAGGAGGTGATCCGGTTCAACCCCTACAAGCTGGCCGCCGGTATCGAGCAGGCCAGCCAAGGCGACATGCTGCGCTGACCCTGCCTGTGCATCCCGACCACCCCGCCACCTGGCGGGGTTTTCTTTTGCCCCTCACATGGCCGCATCAGCGGCCCGCTGCTGCATCACCGATGCGGGCTATCCTTGCACCCTCGCAGATCCTTTCACGCGCATCCTGAGCGGCTGGCGCAGCCTGCTGCCCCCCCCTGCCAGCACCACTGGCGCGCAATCGGGACCCCGCCTCGCCTGCCCGCTTTATGTGTGGGAAATCATGCAGGTGAAAGACGGGGAGAGGGGAATGGCTCCCCGCGCCAGCACTGGCCGCGCGGGGGATAACGGATCTTTTTTGCGATCCTTCACTTTCCGTCAGATCCTTTCACTTCCTGAACAATGAAAAGCAACAGATGTACGTGTTATTCCCTGGTTAATGTGGGGTCTGTAACACTGCTGACAGCACTAGCTTTTTCTAATTACTCTAAGCTCCACCATTAACTTTTTTCCTTTATCAGTCATAAACCAAAATAGTGCAATGCCACCATCATTTGTTCGACTTTGTTTAACGTTAATTAAGCCTAGCGCTTCAAGTTGAATTTTAAATGTTTGGAATTCTTGGTCGTTAATACTAGAACTTGTGAAACTTCTAATACCTAATTTATCGAGAATGCAATCTTTTATCACTGAGCGTGCTTTGGTGTCATTCGGTGTGTTCATAATCGACGGTGCAATCAAATTATATAATTGACCAAATGTGTCTTTATATTCCCATGAGTCATCATATCTGTTGCCAGCTTTTCTATAACGCCCGGTGAGTGTGAAAACTTGATCTAATCCTGCCAGATCTGGGATGTTAATACTTGAGTTAGATTTCAGTAACTGACTAAGTTCCTGTACTTTTTTATTCAGTTCATCATTTTCATTTTTCACTGAACGTAATTCTTCCAATACTTCAGATGAGGTCGTTGCATTCCCCCTCACCCAACCTACAGCAGGATAAGCTTTAATTGTCTTGGGTAGGTTTAGGGCAACTAGACTGGGTAGCTCTATTGCGGATGTCCAGAACTTGACAAGCCTGTTAGTGCATACCTCATTTCTAAACTTAACAAGTTTTTCATACAACTCTGGATTTCTATCAGTTTTGGCAACAGGTAATTGATCCGGCTCACCATGGACAAGAGCGATGATTTTCATGCCTTTTTCTTTCGCATACTGATACTCTTTTTCTGTATAACTAAGGCCATCATCTACGGATATGGAGCCATATCTAGCCCCTAATATAAGCAGGTAGTAGTCACAGTCATCAATAATCTTTTTAATAAATTCAAACTGCTCCTCGTCCATGGCTGGAAATAATTCCATTCCGGCTGGAATACAATCCATTTCCATCAGGGTTTGAATTACTTTAGCTCGTTCATCTTGTAAGTCTGCATATGTTGAACTAACGAAAACCTGATAGCGTTTATTCATATGTCTAAGCTCTCTATCTATTTTTTTGTAGAGTACACATACAAAAGAGACCGGTCACGCACCTCAGTGCGTGACCGGTCACATTTACCAACTTTTTGCTGCCGGCAGGCGATGCAGGTTGGGGATCAACCTGTTCCAGTCGCGGTTGCCGTGGGTAGCGGGCTGCACATGGCGGGTCTTGTCGGCCAGGATGTGCTGGGCGGCGGCCAGGGTCATCGGGTATTCGTGGATGATGGAGTAGTAGGTGCCGGCTTCGCGGTGCTCGGCCACATCGAGCAGGGGATAGATGCGGCGGACGGCCCCCATCATGTAATCGGCGGCGCGCCAGAGCCACGCCAGCGAATGCAGCTCATCGTCGGTCAGCATAGTGAGAGGCTGCGGGTTGGCGGCGGTCTCCCGGTCCAGTACATCGAGCACCCAGCGGCGAAACTCTTTGGCGAGTGCAGTACGGGAGAACATGGCGATCAGATGGGCACCGCGCAGGGAGAAGATCCGAACCTCTTTCTCGCTGCTACCATTGCCGAACCCCTTGACCGTCAAATTGACGGTCAAGGTCATGCAAGGGGTAAATTCGTCCGCGTTGCGGGTGTAGATGCGACTGACGGCATCTTCTCTGGCATAGCCAAGGGCTTGGGCGATCTGGGCGGCGGTCAGCCAGGGTTGGCCTTGATGGGGGATAACGGTGAACTGGGTGTCATGGAAGCGGATGCTGTTCATGGCTAGATCCTTTTGGTCGAGTGGATCGTCACCATTGACGCCAATCCTCTGGTGACGAACTGGACAGGGTTGGCGTACCGGGACCAAAAGAAACCGGCGCCCCGAAGGGCCCCTGCCCAGCCCGCCATAACTGAGATTGCGGGTACAACTGGGCCGCACAATAAAAAACACGCAGGGCGCGTGTTGTGCGCTTTTGATCGAACGGGACGCCAATCCCGACAACGGATTTTGCCGTTGCCCGCGCAGTATCGCGCAACTGCGCGACACCAATCAGCCCCAATAAGGCGGGATAAGCCACAATCACCCCGCCCAGCAGCACAACACCGCCGGCAGGGTATTCCATTGACATCAAGAAGGAAGTGTCTGTTTTGGTGAGGCGCATACACAAGGCTGCTGACCTGAGTGGGCGATCAGCAGTATTTTTTGTAGAAGGTTTTCACTCTGGGGACGACGTAAGGTGAGACGTCGAAACCGGCCAGAATGCGCGTGAATGTGGGGTCATCACAGGGTTGATGGGTGTGGATGTCCCCACTCGCGATCCGCTGACTTACCGTCACCGAGCCCAAAATATTGGCATTTTTGTAGAACACGAAGCTGGGATGACGGACAAAAGGATGATCACCTACCGCAAGAATGCAGGTCGTATCGTGTTCGATACCGGCTTTGATACTGCTGATATTAACGGCAAGAAAGCATTCTCTGGCCAAGTTAGGGTAAAAAATAGGGTCGTTGCAGACGAAGAAAAGGTGGTTAGTACCACCGGTTGGAATGAGCAAAGTCCCTTTGCGTATAGGCACCTGTGGCATCAACGCAACCCGTTGGTGATTTCATCAAGTTGGCGCTGTTCGCGCAGGTGCTGAGCCATGATGGTTGCCATTTCCGGTGTTTTTCCTACGGCCAAAAACAGCGTTTCTTCACTGATGGGGTAAGAGCTGCCATTGGGGTCACGCCATTCGGAGCAATTGTCGTGGGTGTAGTTGACCAATGCCCATTGGTCCATGTGACCAAAGTCATTCCAAGTGCGGGTCAGGATCTCCACTTCGATGTCGGACAGCAGGTCAAAATCATCCCGCTCTGCTTTTGGGTGACGAGTGGCGACCTCGTAATTTGCTTCACCCGAGATCCACTGTTCCCAACCGTCAGGCTGCTCACTGCCCCCCTTAATTAGATTCAGGGTTTGTGACAGAACGGGACCATGTGGCATGGACACCATACGATCACCGCTGATGGATTCACCAAAACGGCTCATGGCTTCCCGATCACTCAGGTAGAGCAGTTTCATCAACTTGAGGTATGGCATGCGGCCACCCTGCTTGGAGAGCAAGAAGGCTGCCATTTGGGCTACGCGTTCTTCGTTAAACATGGGATGTTCCTTCCTCACTGAGTGAGTTTTGCATGTCCTGGCCGATAACTAACCAGCCGATGCACAGTTCATTCATGCCGCAATCAAAACGGCAAAATCACTTCCACCGCTCTGTTTCCATGCTCTTTGCCACGGTAACAAAGCCCTCAGCCATTTTGGCTTTGAATGAGTCGCTAGTGGTTCGCTTGCTTTTCCCAGGGCGGGTTTTGGCCTGGAGTTGCTTCTCATTGAGATGGCCGCTCATAGCGTGCTCCTCTTCAATGATGGGGGGGGACGTCACCAAACAGATGCACGGTGAGTAATATTCAATTTTGTATATTACGCAGTATCGCGCAACATTGCGCCACCAATCAACCCCAATTATCCCCAATTTATCCCCAGTTATCCCTTGCCCCTATTGGGAAAACCGCCCTGCGTGGCTGTTCAACGCTGCTGGCGTGGTAGGCAAGAGCAAGGCATTGTGACCGGTCACAATGCCAAGGTTTTATCCCCTCTGGTGTGCCAGCAGGCCGCCTCACCCTTGAAGGTTCCTCCACACCCTTCCGGTAATGCACAGTCGCAGTTCTGGCAAATCTGCTGCTTGAGCTCGGCTTCCTGTTCCTGCCAGCGTTCCCAGTCACGGCGTAGCAGGGTGCTGATGTACTCGTCGGCGCTGTAGGGTTCACCGGATCCGGCTCTGGCTCGGCGCAGGATTTCCAGCTGCTCGCGCTCGCGGGTGGAGAGCGCCACCTCCACCCGCTTGATGCCTAGAGCGGCCTGTCTCGCATGCTGGGCCTGCTTTCGCTCCGTCGCCTCCTTTGGTTTGCTCATACCTACCCCCTTCTGGCAAATGCACCCTGCCGCGCCCTGGTGGCCTTCCATACCTGCTTGGGAGCTGGGCCGACAGGCAGCACCCGCTTTGCCTTCTTGGGTGGGGTGATGGTGTCCAGCTCGCCCTGATAGAACGGGAACCAGGTATCCTCGAACCGGATGACCCGCTCCATGCGGTCGAGCAGCAGATCGCAGAGATGGCGGTCAGTGGCCGGCATGTTGTCGAGCGTGCTGGTGATGGCGGCACGACCCGCCGATCCCGGCGGGTGTTGATGGAGGATGGGCCAGAGCCGCTGGCAGAGCGGCAGCAGGCGCTCGACGTCGGCGCGGTTGATGATGTCAGTCATACCGCATGCTCCTTCATCCCGAACACCACATAGCCCGGCTGCTGGGCATAGTCGGTGACGAAGGTGATCTGGCGTTTGGCGCTGCGGCCGGTGTAGCGTTCGCCGTCCCACTCGTTGAGGGTGACGGTATCGCCCTCTTGAAAGCCGCGGTCAGAGTTGTCGCGGATCTCGAACGGCTTGGCGCCGTCCAGTACCGGCTGGAAGTAGCGCGGCAGGATTTTCAGTTCGTGGTGCATGCGGCCTCCTCGCCTTCCTTACTGGCTATCTCAAAATCCCGAAAATTCTCGCTGCCGGTTTCGTTGTGTGCCAAGTTGCCGACGCGGTTGGTGTGAAACATCCCCATCGGCAGAAACGTTCTGGGGAAACGACCATGCCACTTTCCGTATTCAGTTGGCTTGCCAGATGCGAAGCTGGTCGGGCCGCATGCGCTACAAAGCTTCAATCCTTTTCGTTCTGGTGCATACGACCAGTCATAAAAACGCTCCATTCCATTGACGAATCCCTGGCTTGATAGTGCGGTGTTCTCGCAGCAACCGCAGTGCTCACATTGAAATAGGCTCATGCTTTCGGCCCCTCGTACTTGTTCCGCATCCGGTTGGCTATCTGCTCCAGGTCTTCGGCCATGTACCACATGCTGTTGTTGTCCTTGCGAGACACGACCTTGCTGCGATGAACGTTCCGGCCGATCAGGATTTTGGCGGCCAGCAGTACCAGCCATGCCTCAACATGGCGACGAATCCAGTCTTTCATTTCGTGGAGCATGCAGCCTCCATCTCCATCTGATTCATTGCCTCGGCCCAGCCGCCCGGGATCCCGTTGCTGATGGCTACCACGTCCAGAGCTCTGGATAGCTTCAATTCCTTACCTTTCGCCTTCTCTTCCTTCACCAGCTTTTTGGCTTTCTTGCGGCAAAATTCAACCGTATTGCCCGACGGGAATTTCAGATGGTCGTTGTCGTGCTTCATGTGTCCTCCATCTCAAGCAGGCGTAATCACTGGCTTCGATTGCGTCTGATGCATTTATCGTGCTTATGTCTGCTGCTCTTTCGTCAAATCCTCAATTTGCGCTCCCCGTATTGGGGGAGCGCAACACAAGCCTGTCATGGGCGATTGCCACAGTGACGATACTTATCACTCTTCCAGCGCCCTGAGCGTGGCATCCGCTTGGCCGACAGCAAACATCGCAACATCATTTTGCGTCATGTCATCCCAATTCGGGTTTTTCATCAGGGCTGCACTGAAGTGCATCGCCATCATTTCGCGTTTTGTCATGCCAACTGTCATACCACTTGAGACCAAATTTGATCCTCGGCCATCGGTCAGCGAAAAGACATCTATTGGCTGCCCATCAGACCCAGATACAGGCATGGCCGGCATATCAGCGTTTTTCATCATTACTCTCCTTTTTGGTTTTGATTTGAAGCCAGCGCCTGATAGATAGCGCTGACATAGCGGGCCTGATGCTTGGCATCGTCCAGCGCTCGGTGGGCAACCCCCTCGAATGGCATGTCTTTTTTCGGGTCAAAGCCCAGCAGGTCACGCCCCATATCAACAACGGTGCGCACATCCCTATCCTGGAATCCGTTCCAGTAGCCAATGAAGCGCACTTTTCTTACCGCTTCATAGGCGTTGGCCATGATGGTGCAGTCAAACCCAGCACCGTTACCCCACACATAGGGTCGTTTGCCTTCTTGCCCGTTGGCCATCAGCCACTCCTGAAACTTTTGCAGTGCCTGGAGAAGTGCCATCCGCTTTTCGCCATCTACGTTATAGGCAATGGCTGCGCGCGCTTCATCACTCTGCCCCAGCCACCACAACACGGTGTCAGGGTCCATCTCACCGAATCTGGCACTATCACTCAGGTGGATATGCGCTTCGAATTCGGCACCCAGTTCACCGGTCATCGGGTCAAAGAACACGGCTCCGATGGTGACGATGGCCGCTCGCGGGCCTTTGCCCATGGTTTCCAGATCCAGCATTACGTTTTTCATCTTCATTCCCCTCATTCCACGCCCAGGCGCGTCCGCGCCTTGGCAATCTCCGCCTGATGGCGGTCGTTGTCGGCTTGCATGCTCGCGACGCGGGCCTGCTCCTGTTCGGTGGGCTGGTAACTGGCCCGGTCCTCTTCGTCATCCAGCAGACGGGTGAAGATGGCGATCGCCTCTTCGGCCTGCGCCAGCGGCAGAGCTGCCAGCCATTCCGTGACGTTGCCGCCGGAGTGCATCAGCTCGCGGGCCTGCTGTTTCAGCGTGTCGCTGCTGGCGGCCCGGGTGCTGGCCTGCTCTGCCTCGACCTCGGCGGTCAGCTGGTCGGCCACCGCATCGCCAGCACCCGGCCAGTTGCGGGTCACAATCAGCCGATCGCCGACCAGTCGCACATATTGGCCGTCGGCGTGGATGATGCTGCCGTGCAGCAGCAGGGCGGCGTTGCTTTCATCAAGACCCATTCGGCCCAGCTCTTTAGCCAGAGCGGATCCTTTCACCCCCGATTTGGATCCTTCCGTACAGTTATTGACAGAACTCCGAGGGGGGCGGCTGCCGCCGCCTGAGGGCAACTCGCTGCGCTCGCTCACTGCAGGCTCGCGCTGCTCGCCCAAACCCGACCCGTTGACCCCCTTGCGCACTATCTGCCAACCCTCGGTGCGGGTGATGGCGGTGGTCATGCCGATGTCGGTGATCACCCCCATCAGGCGCAGCACATCCTCGCCATACTTGTTGGCGGCTTCATCGAGGCGCTTGGAGAGGCGGATCAGGTGTTCTTTACGGGGAAGGTCAATGCCGCCCATGGCGTCGATAAAGTCGCCCCAGCGGTTGTTGTCGGCGGCGGTGCGGGCGGCTTCCAGAATGCAATCCCACTCGATCACCTCGTCACCCAGTCGGCGCAACTCGCGCCACACGCTCACAGCCGGGCCGCCTATCTGCTGAAACTGGCGGATACGCCAGCAGCTCGCCCAGGCCGCGACCGCGATGGTGGTGTGGTCGACCGGGGCCTCGGCCTCGTAATCCATCCCGACCTTGTGGCCGTCGATGTTCTTGGCGATGTACTTGGCGATGTAGCCGGTGGCGCTGCCTTGGGTTGGGTCGATCTCCTTCCAATTCACCCGTGGGTTGATGGCCTTGACCACCGCCGGGCTGCTCACATCGAGCAGCCACTTGATGCGCGGCATCTTGTTGCGGATTTTCATCTCGGCCAGCGCATCGAGCTGGTCGCCGTTGGGCATCTTGAGCTCTGCCCGTTCGGCGGCGGTGAAGTGGTAGGCAAGCATGGTCAGAAAGTCGCGTTGGTGCTCGGGGTTGATAAACAGCAGGCAATGCCAGTGCGGGGTACCGTCGTGGTGCGGCTCCACCACCCGAAAACCGAAGGCCATGATCCCCTCGCGGGCCAAGGCGGCACGAAAGCGGGCCCACTGCTTGCACAGCAAGCGGTTAGTATCGGTCGGGCAGGCGCCGTTGAACTTCTCGTTCTGGTAGGTCTTCGCCTTGTCTTTGCTGCCCTGGCGCCAGGCGTGATAGCTGGAGGGGGCGGTCAGTGTGAGGAACAGGCCCAGTTTGCCCTGCTCCTGTGCCATGTCTTCAAAGCCCCGCATGCGCACCATCAGCTCATGACGGCGGATCTCGGGGTTGGCGACCGAGCCCATCACCGCATCGACCAGGTCAATCTCTTGCCCCAGCTCTTCGTTGACGGCGCTCATGCCAGCCATCCAGGCTTGCTGGGCTGCTTTACGCTGGGTGAACTCACGCACGGCGTGCGCACTGGCGTAGGGGCTGACCCCCTTGCGCACCTGGCCGGTGAGGATGGCAATCAGCTCGCAGTAGATAGCCCAGGCGCGGTTGATCTTGCGCAGCCACCACGACTCGTCGAGCAGGCGCACCAGCAAGCTGGCGGCGGCCCCTTCGAACTTGTCCACCTCGTCGGCCAGATCGTCCCGCTCGGCCTGGCTCAGAGGGCGGCCCAGCAGGCGCTCAACCTTGGTGCGCGGGTGAATGGGGAGGGGCGGGCAGAAGTGCCACGCCTTGGCCTGGGCCCCGATATCGGCCAGCAGCTCCGTGGCGGTGCGCTCATGGCCCGCCGCCGCCAGCAGTTGCTGGCAGCGACGGGCCCACTCGGCGGCAACCAGCTCGCGGCGCACGTCGTTGCGCAGGTCGATCACCGGTACCGGAAACCGGCTCTGTGCGGCGGCGCAGGCGTCGACCATGCGGCGCAGCCAGATGTTGGCGGTCTTGGGATTGGCCGGGTAGCGGCGCAGGAAGGTCGCGGCCAGCGGCTTGGCAACGTGCCACTCAATGCGGGCAAGTTGCTCGGCCGCCCCGGCCATGTTGATGGCGTGGTGCCCGACCAGGTAGTGCTGGGGGAGTTGGATGCCGTGCAGGTTGGTGATGGAGTCCATCATTGGCACACCCCGCACTTTTCGTTCACATACTCGTTGGGTTGCAGGTACCGGCCGCAGTCGCTGCAGGTCGGTACCATGTCCAGGGTGGCGAGCCGATCAGACCAACAGGTGGCCTCGCAGAAAAACAGGCTGGTGAGCCGGTTGCCGACCAGGATGACCGGACGCACATGGCCGAACTCGCCGCAGCAACTGCAGCGCATCGAGGGGCGGGCATTGGCCGGGACGGTCTTCACCACGGTTTCACTGGCGGCGCGGGCCAGCGGCCAGCAGGTTTCGACGCAGTAGGGGTAAGAGCGGCGACCGTGTCGGCCCGCAACCGGCAGGCAAACCGCCATCTGGCGGCACTTGGTGCAGGGCTCCAGCGTCACGATATGGCTGTTTGCAGGGCGCACGACGCCCAAAGCCGGGGCAAGCCCGGCTGGTTTTTGGTGAGTCATTAGATGGCGCCTCCGTTGTATGACTGGCGCAGACGGGCGGCAGATTGGCGCTCGCAGCGGCGAGCAGCGCGCACCATGATCAGCAGGGTTTTGATATATCGGTGGGGACGGCAGGGACGGCGACGGGCATCCAGCAATTCGAGTTGGTATTCCCGGCGGCGCGCTGCGTCGCTCAACATGGCATCAAGCCAGAAGTCGTGGATCATGCTGCATCCTCCGCAATCAGATGACTCAGGCCGTTCGGCAGGTTCACGCGATTACCGTTGTCCCAAATAAACCAGCTGTATTCGCAGGAGTCAGACCCGCCATTCACAAAGCGGGGCCGCGGTACCAGGATCGGGGTCTTGTTCGGAAAGCCGACCTCTGCCCAGAACGGCACACGCTTTTTGCTGCCCAAGAAGTTCACCCGCTGCAGGTAAATCAAGGTGCCATCAGGTTCGAGCTCGTACAGACTCTTTCTCAGAAACTCCTCCGTCAGCGAGAACGGCGGGTTGGTGATGATGACGTCGAACTGGCGGCCAAAGTCCCACGCCAAGTAGTCACGGCCATGGCGGATCTCGGCCCACTCCTTCTGCTCGGCCGGCAGCGGCACAGGGTCATAGATGTTCCCCTCGGCGCGGCACGGCTCCATAAAGGTGTCGCCCTGGCGGAAGTTAATGCAGCGCATCAGGGCAGCCACTGCGCTGGCTGGCGTTGGGTAGAGCTCGCGCTCGATGACATTGCCGGTGGTGCTGCTCATGCCTGATACTCCTCGTCGTCGCGGTCTGCATTGGCCTCACGGCTGGCCAGCGCCAGCACCCCATACATCGCCAGCAGCAACACCGCTGACCGAGTGACAGCCAAATCCTCTCGGCGCAGGCCAACAACCTTATTCACCTCCGCCAGTAACTGCGCGACCAGCTCTCCGGTGTCTTCGAAGGCATCCATCCGCTGGCTCAGCTCGACTGCTGACATTTCGTTCATGCGCCCAACTGCAAGCGACATGGCGACCATGCTGGTATTCACTTCACCGACAAACTCGCCAGAAAGCGCTTCGCCGAGATCGTCGAACCAATTTCCCAAACCGCAGGCCGAGTCAGTGGCTACCCCTGACAAATCCAGCACCGCCAACTCGGCACCCAGACGGGCCCGCATTGCCATGGGGTTCACATAGACCTTGCTCATGCTGCTACTCCTTCCAGAACACGGACGCGGCCAGACGGCAGCGGCTCGATGCGGGCGGCTTGGCGCTGGCCACGCAGCCAGCAGTTTTTGACGTTGATGTAGCCGTGGCGCACCAGGTAGGCGACGGCGGCGGCCGGTGATGGGGCGGTGTGCTTGGCGGTGATGGCGATCATTGGGCACCCCCTTGCAGCTCATGGGCAAAGGGCGGCTGGAATATCGCGGTGCTGTCTGGGCCGCTGGCCATGTCCACGCCGATGATGTGGGGCCGCTGGCCACCGCGCAGGATCTCGAGGCGCTTGGTCAGCTCGGCGTAGATGTCGAGCAGAGCCAGCTCGTCGGCCTGTTCGGCCAGGGCTTCGAGGCTCGCCTCGACGGCGAGGCTGTGGCATGCCCCGAGCTGGGGACGGTGGGTATTGATGAGGCTGTTCGCGACTTTGCGGATCGCCTGTTCTGCTGTAAGATTGTTCATGAGGTTTTCCTCGCTGATTGATTGAAAGCCCCGCTGGTGCGCCAACACCGATAGCGGGGTTTTTTATTGGCCGCTTCCGGCCACCTTCTGCAAAACCGCTCTGCGGCTTTCCAACATGCCGGCCTGCTTGTTGAGCTCGGCCCGGCGCTTGTTCTCGTGTTCTGCCTGTTCCTGCTCGCTGCGGGTCGGCCCCTCAATACGGCGGGTGGTGCGGTGCCACTCGCGGCGGTGCAGCACGCCGCCATCAAACTCATGCAGGGTTGCCATCAGCTCACCCAGGGCGAGGCGGATCGCCTCTTGTTGGTCAAAGTCGAACTGGTCCAGCTCGCGCCCGGCTTGGGTGGTCGACACCCCGGCGGCGTAACAGATGACGGCGCGGGCCCGGGTCGGCAGGCGTGACCAGCGGCTGGCCGCCCCATTGCGGCCGAACTGGGCGCGCATCTCTGCCAGCGCCACCTCTGCGGCGCTGGGCTGTTGAACGAGCTCGAAAATCTGTGCGGTGTTCATGGGGCGGCCCTCCGGTTATGCCTGCAGCAGCTTGGTCAGCCAGTGCGGGCGAGGTTGATGGCACGGCTGGAAGCGCAGCGCGCCACGGCGGCCCTGGCTGTCTTCCAGATAACTGCCGTCGAAACGGGTGGTGTTGCGCATCACCGGCTCGTCGCCGCTGGTGACGACAGTGGCGCGGTTGAACAGCAGAAAAGGCAGCGGGATCAGCCCCGGCTGCTCTGCGCGAAGTTTCATGCTGGCTCCTTGAGCGGGACGCTCTTCGACATGGTTTTGTGGTTTTTGCCCACGCCCTTGCAGGACGGCAGCACGATGGCCGGATTGGGCATGGCGGATGGGCTGATGGTGCCGACGATTTCAAACGCCGCCTTGAAGGTGTGGCCGCAGTCGACATTGCTGCAGGCGTAATAGGCGTGGCCTGTCAGCGGGCTCATTTTGGTGGAGTTTCGGGTATTCGCGTGGTAACCGCAGTGGGGGCAAATCAATCTCATGGTCTGGTCTCCTATGCGCCGATGGCGGCGCGGGCCATATCAGCAGCGCACGCAAGGCTGGGGATGGCGTGAAAGCGGTCCTCGACCTCGGTAGCCAGCAGCACAAGGTGCTCGATGCCTGCCCAGATGCCGGTGACGACGGTGTTTCGGTGTGATTTGGTGACGCGTTCACCGGCGAGGAGGGTGGTGGCCTGGGCCGTGACGCCCAGGATCTGGGCCCCCGCATTAAGCGCCTGTTGGGCGCGGGCCTCTGGGGCAACCTGGGCGGCATCCGGCAGACGAACGGCGGTCAGGCCGCAGTCAAACAGCAGGCCATCAAACAGCGTGTCGTCGCCGGTGGCGTGGTAGAGGGCGATGAGATCGTGCGCAGTCAGGTTGTGCCGCTCACACGCCGGGTTGAATTTGTTGTGCAGCACGTGGTGTGACATGCCGATGGTTTCAGCCAATTGGCTGATGTTGTGCGCCTGCTTGAACAGGTCGCAGGCCCCTGCAAAGTGGCTGTGTGAACGAGTGCGCTGGTTTGACACTTTATCCCCCTGTGCTCAATCGCTACCGTTAGGTCAAGCAGCAGCGCGCTGGCGCGACTTGCTGGTCGAATCCTTGGCCACACGACGACGGGAGTTCTCATGAACGAACTTGAAGTAGTGTTCCGGCTCCTTGGTCATCTCGCGCCAGCGGTGCAGATTGACCCACGGCTTGTCGCCAGCACGCAGTTTGGGAACGATGGGCAGGCGCCCGTCGCTGATCATGTCCTGGGCGGTGCGCAGTGGCAGGTCGAACTTGAGTTCGTCCCGCAGCATGGTGAGGAAGGCGTCCAGCGGAATGGCCGGCAGCATGGTGAGCGCAAGGCTCTGTTTGATGGTTTCCAACTGGCGCAGCACTTCTGCCAGTTGGTCAACTGGAGGTTGAACAGCGTCACCTATCGGTGCGGCATGCGCCCCTAAAGGCTGTTTTTCGGTGTCACGTTGCGTCATACTGCGCCCCTATCCCTATTTTATTTGCCTTTCAATGCGTTGAACCCCCTAGTTTGCGACCTGTGGGTTACAACGAGACTTGTAGGGTGAGAGTATACGGTCGCGCGGCATCGCGCAACCGAAAGATCTCAAAACAACCTGAGGCTTTCAATTTATGGAGATTGTTAACGGCACCACATTCGACATGAAGGGTTTCGCAAAGCGAATGGAAGCTCTGATAGGCAGAGAGAGCTATAAGTCGTTTTCGAGACGGGTAGGTGTGAGCGATGCAGTACTGCGCAAGTACGTGACTGGCGAAACAATGCCCTCTGTGGGACAAGTCTCCCAGATCTGTGGTCATGAGCCTCGGTTGTTCTTATGGCTATGTCTTGGCTTAGGAGATATGCCTGAAGAGGTTGCCGTTCTTCCTGAGGTGCCACGCAATGCCCTGGCGGGTCATAGTAAAGAGCCAGTAGCGCTCGAAGAGTCCGGAGCTTCCTACCACCAGATGCAGGATTACACCCTGGTCGACTGCTACCAGGTGTTTGCGTCGGCCGGGTTCGGCGCCACCGTCTCCGACGAGCTGAAAACCGAGCCCATGGCGTTTCGCACTGACTGGCTCAAGAAAGAGGGGTTGGCACCGGAACGGCTGGCGGTTATCCGCGCCAAGGGCGACAGCATGGAGCCCACCATCAGCAATAACGACATCATCTTGGTGAACCTGTGCAACGGCGATGCCCTGCGCGATGGCCTCTATGTGCTGCGCATTGGCGACAGCCTGCTGGTGAAGCGGCTGCAATTCGATGTGCTCGGCGGGATCAAGGTCATCTCTGACAATCCTGGCTATGAAACCCAGGTGGTGACCAAGGACCAACGGGCCGATGTGCATATCGTCGGCCGCGTGGCATGGGCAGGGAAGAAATTCTGATATAGCAGGAGGCTAACCGTGTTTGATCTGAATTCTGCAGAGCAGCAGAGTACCCGCAAGCTCAGTGCCAAGCTGATTATTGGGATCTTATTTATCCCCTTCATCTTTGCATGGTTCACACTTGAGAAGGGCTATCGTCCAGTTGCGCGGATTGCTGCATTCTCTTGGCTGACTCTCAATTTATTATTGCTAGTTACCGATAGTGGTTCGGCAAATTGGGGAATAGTGCTCTTCTTATGTGGGGCAGGGATGCTCTCAGCGATATGGTTTGGCAAATGGCGACCATGGATTTCAGTACAAAATATTGCCGACCGTGTGCCCCAAAAGTCTGTTGATAAATCACAAGCCAAAGTTGGCCCCGTTTTCTCAAAGAAGGGTAACAAGCCAGCCCCAGAGTTTTCGTATAACCCAGTCGCAACTAAGGCTACGAGCAGTGACGCGCTAGATAAGTTTGAACAGTCGCTCACCACTTTGTGGGCAGGCTACATCTCTGGTGTCGAATTTACCTATGTCAGCTTTGACGGTGAACGGTCGCGAAGGCAGGTTGATGTGGAAGAACTTGTATTTAATGACCGTGGGCAATTTTACATTCGTGGGTTCTGCCATAAGCGGATAGAGCAGAGAACATTCAAGGTGAGGAATATTGAGACCAAGTTCAAGGTCGGTTCAAAGCGTTATGAGTTTGATGACTGGTGCACTCAGGTGCTTGGGTTACCGGCAGATGTGATTGATGATATTCAGTCATTAGATCATCGCTGAATGACAGTTCGCAAACTCGACGACGGCAAGCCGCGCCTCTGGCTTGCCGAAGTCTATCCCCAAGGCCGTGAAGGCCCCCGCAAGCGCAAGCGCTTCGCCACCAAGGGCGAGGCGCTGGTCTGGGAAAAGTGGTTGCTGGAAGAGAGCAACAGCAACCCCTGGCTCACCGCCAACAAGGTGACCGAAGACAAGCGGCGCCTATCCGACGTCATCGACCTCTGGTTCCGTTTGCATGGGCAGACACTGGTCTCTGGCGAACAGGTCAAGCGCAAACTCGACTTGATGGCCGAGGCGATGGGCAACCCTTATGCGGTCGATCTCAACAAGCGGCATTTCGCCACGTACCGGGAAGGGCGGCTCACCGGGGCCATCATCTTCCCTGGTCGCTGCCGTGACCGGGCCGCTGGGCCCAAAACGGTGAACGACGAACAGCGCTTGCTGAATGCGGTGTTTGGGGAGCTGATCCGATTGGGGGAGTGGGTGAACCCCCACCCATTGACTGGCTTGCGCCAGGTCAAAACCCATGAATCGGAGATGACCTACCTCACGGCAGCGCAAATCGACATGCTGCTGGCCAGTTGCGCGACCTCCCGGGTGCCGGCGTTGACCACGGTGGTCAAACTCTGTCTGGCCACCGGGGCGCGTTGGTCTGAGGTGCAGGGGCTGACCAGCGCCCAGGTGAGCAAGTATCGGCTGACGTTCACCCAGACCAAGAGCAAGCGCAATCGCTCGGTCCCCATCTCGCCAGAGCTCTATGAACTGATCCCCAAACGCGGCATCCATGAAGGCAGGTTGTTCCCTCCCTGCTATGACGCATTTGAGTATGCCGCGCAAAAATCCGGGGTAAACTTGCCGGAGGGACAACTTTCTCATGTGCTCAGACATACGTTTGCCAGCCATTTTATGATGAATGGTGGTAATATCCTTGTCCTACAGCGAATCCTCGGTCACAGCACCATCACCATGACCATGAGGTACGCCCATTTTGCCCCCGAACATTTGGATGACGCGGTCAGATTAAACCCTCTGATCAGCCCTCACTCATAGGTGAAAAATGGCGGCAAAGTGGCGGCAGAGCTCCGCATATAATGCGTGATACCGCGTGATGTTGCGCGCTAACCCTTTGTTTTAACTGTAAGTCGTTGAGCCAATTACTATGCCTAAGAAATTTTATGTATCGTGGGATAACCTGCAACGCGAAGCGCGCCGTCTGGCCCGTCGTCAACTGCCTGTCAGCCAGTGGAAAGGGATCATCGCCGTCAGTCGCGGTGGTCTGGTGCCTGCGGCCCTGATGGCCCGCGAACTTGGCATTCGCAATGTCGAAACCCTCTGCATCTCCAGCTATGACCACGACAACCAGCGCGAGCTGGTGGTGGTGAAGGCTGCCACCACCGCAGGTGACGGCGAAGGCTGGCTGGTGGTGGACGATCTGGTGGACACCGGCGGCACCGCCAAGGCGATCCGCGAGCTCTACCCCAGAGCCAAGTTCATCACCATCTTCGCCAAGCCCATGGGCGAACCCCTGGTGGATGACTTCGAAGTCGCCATTCCGCAGGACACCTGGATTGAACAGCCCTGGGACATGGCGCTGGAGTTCGCCAAGCCGATCTGCGACGAAGCGTAATCGCCGCACCGGTCGCGACCAGTGACTCCCCGGCATTCGGGAGCAGACTGATCCGTCGTGATGCAAGGTTGACCACATTGAGCCCCTTTTGGGGCTCAATGCGTTTCTGGTGTGGCTGCTCGATGTGAAAAGTGGTTAAGATGGGACATTGTTTGAGACAGAAGAGCCACCATTTTGGAACCAAACGACGATACCAATCTGACGGAAAAGCTGTTTACCCGGGTCAAAAAGGTATTGGAAACTTCCGAAGTCTCCAACTCGAGCCCCGTCGACGAGCAAGACAGCGCACTGTCTGACAGCTTCATCGATGGCGCCCTGTCGCCCCGCTGGTATCGCCTGCTGCGCAGACCGACCTGGGCCTGGCAGGGGGCCGATCCCGTCGAGGTGGAGCAGACCCTGGCGCACATCGCCATGGGGCAGGGGGAGCGCAGTCACGAACGCTATCTGGACACCATCAAGGGCTATGTGCCCGGCAACTGGGTCTATGAGTGGAGCCAGCTCGCCGGCCGTTATTTCAATACGGGGCGGACGCTGCTGGGGGAAGGGGATCGCGCCGCGGCGCTGAAGAGCCTGCTCAAGGCAGTGCGCTACTACTCCATCGCAAGCTACCCCCACCTCAAGCACGACGAGCTGGCGGATCAGGCCCAGTTGCTTGGCAACATGGCCTATCGCGAGGCCGGACGCCTGTTCAAGGTGCCCCTCAAGGAGTTGCAGGTCCCGTTTCGGGGCAAGACCATCCAGGGCTACCTGCATCTGCCCACCACCGAGAAACCTGTGCCCCTGGTCATCGTCAGCGGTGGCATCGATTCGCTTCAGGTGGACTTCCTCAACTTCTATTTCAAGTGTCTCGAGCCCCACGGCATCGGGATGCTCTCCCTGGACATGCCGGGCACCGGCTATGCCGAGCACTGGCCCCTGGTGCAGGACACCAGCCGCCTGCACCAGGCGGTGCTCAACTACCTCTCGGAGGTGGCCTGGGTCGATCACCAGCGCATCGCCATGGTGGGGTTCCGCCTCGCCGGCAATGTGGCGGCCCGTCTCGCCTTCGTCGAGCCGTTCAAGCTTCGGACCGTGGTCTGCATCGGTGCCGGCATCAACCAGGTGTTCACCAATCAGGAGATGTTCGCCCGCTGCCCGCGCATGATGCGCGACGGGCTGGCGAACCGGCTGGGGGCGGACGCGGCCCAGTGGGATCTGCTGCGCACCAAGTGTCAGGTCTTCTCCCTCAAGACCCAGGGATTGCTGGGGAGTCGCACTTCCGTGCCGATATTGAGTATCGGGCACAAGAAAGATTTTATTTGTCCCGAGCAGGATGTCCGGGCATTGGCCGCTGCGAGTCGCAACGGCAAGGCGGTGGTGTTTGACAAGCAGCCACTGCTCGAGGTCTATGACGAGGCACTGAAAGAGACGGTAGATTGGCTCAAAAAGCACTTATGTACATGATATAAAACTAAAAATGTAACATCACCATGTGATGGTATGGCTTGTTCAACAGGGAGGTTAGCATGTCAGAAAGAGTGACTTACAAGCGATTGCTGCGGCAGTTCGCGGCCATTGGCCCCTATTTGCGTGAAGACCTGTGCGAGGAGGGCCGCTACCGCTTTGACTGCCTGTCCGTCTGCGTCAGCGCCAAGCCTGCCCCGGACAAGCGGGAGTTCTGGGGCTGGTGGCTGGTGCTGGAGCAGGCGGATCACAGCTTCAGCTACCACTATCAGACGGGGTTCTACAACGCGGACGGGGAGTGGATCGACAAGGCGCTGCCCAAGAAGCATCAGGCGGAAGTAGAACGCACCCTGCAACATTTCTACAAGCTCATCAGCGGCAAGTTGACCCAGCTGGAGTGCACCCTCTCCCCCGCGAAGCAGGTGACCGCCGAACTGAGCGTGACGGCAGCCTGATCCCCAAGCCCCGCATCTTCCCGGTGCGGGGTACCCCGATGCTTTGTCACCGAGCCCGCAACTGCCTGGCGAGGCTTAATTGCCTTGCAGGGCAGGGGGGGCGTGGGTATAAAGGGATTCCTTACTTTTCTAACCCTTCGTTCCCATGGAAAACAGAACCATAGTCGTCAAACTGGGCACCAGCGTGCTCACCGGGGGATCTGCCCGCCTCAACCGTGCCCACATGGTCGAGCTGGTCAGACAATGTGCCGCCTTGCATCGACACGGGCACCGTGTCGTGCTGGTCACGTCGGGGGCCATCGCCGCCGGTCGTGAGCATCTGGGCCACCCTCCGCTGGCGCCTACCCTGCCGAACAAACAGATGCTGGCTGCGGTGGGCCAGACCCAGCTCATCCGGGTATGGCAGGACCTGTTCAACCTCTACGGGCTGCACATCGGCCAGATGCTGCTGACCCGCGCCGACCTGGAAGACAGGGAGCGCTACCTCAATGCCCGCGACACCCTGCGCACTCTGCTCGATCACCGCATCATCCCCGTCATCAACGAGAACGACGCCGTGGCCACCGCCGAGATCAAGGTGGGGGACAACGACAACCTCTCCGCCCGTGCGGCCATCTTGGCGGATGCGGACTTGCTGGTCCTGCTCACGGATCAGAAGGGGCTCTTCACCGCCGACCCGCGCACCAACCCGGATGCCCAGCTCATCGAAGAGGTGCAGACCATAGACGACACCCTGCGCTCCCTCGCCGGTGACAGCGTGAGCGGCCTTGGCACCGGTGGCATGGCCACCAAGTTGCAGGCCGCCGACGTGGCGCGCCGCGCCGGGGTGGACGTGGTGATTGCCACCGGCCAGATCCCGGAAGTGATCGGCCGCCTCGCCGCCGGGGAGCGGGTGGGGACCCTGTTCCCGGCCCTGGCATCCCCCCTGGAAGGGCGCAAGAGCTGGATCCTGGCAGGGCCCCCCCCTCACGGCGAAGTGCAGGTGGATCAGGGGGCTGTGGCCGCCATGCAGGAGAAGGGCTCCAGCCTGCTGCCCAAGGGCATCGTCGCGGTGAAGGGCGATTTCGTGCGTGGCGACGTGGTGCGTATCCTGGATCCCAAGGGGAGCGAGCTGGCTCGCGGCATCTGCCGTTACGACCATCTGGAGCTGGATCGGCTGCGCGGTGTCCACTCGGATCAGATTGAACAGGTATTGGGTTACGGCTATGGGGCCGTGGCCATCCACCGTGATGACATGGTGCTGCTCTGAACAGGGCGACACCGCATGAACAAAAGGGAACTGTGATGAGTCTGGAGAAAATGGGGCAGGCGGCCCGTGAAGCCGCCTATCAACTGGCCACCGTCAGCACGGCACAGAAGAACCGGGCGCTGGCGGCCATCGCCGATGAACTGGAAGCACGCAGTGCCCAGATCCTGGCGGCCAACGAGAAAGACATCGCCGCCGGGCGCGAGGCGGGGCTCACGGAAGCGATGCTGGATCGCCTGCTGCTCAACCCGGCGCGCCTTGCCGGCATCGTGGCGGATGTGCGCAAGGTGATCACTCTGGACGATCCGGTCGGGGCCGAAATCGACAGCCGGGTGCTGGAGAATGGCCTGCGCCTCTCCCGTCGCCGGGTGCCCATCGGGGTCATCGGCGTCATCTACGAGGCGCGCCCCAACGTCACCATCGACATCGCCAGCCTCTGCCTCAAGACCGGCAACGCCAGCATTCTGCGCGGTGGTCGCGAGACCTTCCACTCCAACCTGGAGCTGGTGCGGGTGATCCAGCATGCCCTGGCGGCGTCCGGCCTGCCCGAGGCGGCGGTGCAGTACATCGACAACCCGGACAGGGCGCTGGTGGCCGAGTTGCTGCGCCTCGACCGCTACGTGGATATGATCATCCCCCGCGGCGGCGCGGGTCTTCACAAGATGTGCAAGGAGAACAGCTCCATCCCCGTCATCATCGGCGGGTTCGGTATCAGCCATATCTTCGTGGACGAGAGCGCCGATCTGGCGCGTTCCCTGGCGGTCATCGAGAACGCCAAGGTGCAGCGCCCCTCCGCCTGCAACGCCCTCGATACCCTGCTGGTACACGAGAAGGTGGCGGCCACCTTGCTGCCGCAACTGGTGGCTCTGATGAACGAGCGCAAGGTGACCCTGGTGGGCGCGCCCAATGCCATGGCGCTGCTGGCTGGCAGCGACAACCTGTGCGACGCGGGGCCGGAAGATTTCGACACCGAGTGGCTGGGGCTGACCCTGGGGGTCAAGGTGGTGGCGGACGTCAACGAGGCGCTCGCCCATATGCGCGAGCACAACGCCGGCCACTCCGATGCCATCCTGACCAACTCCCTCGCCAATGCCGAGCGTTTCGTCAACGGGGCCGGTTCGGCGGCGGTCTATGTCAACGCCTCCACCCGCTTCACCGACGGCGGCCAGTTTGGCCTCGGGGCCGAGGTGGCGGTCTCGACCCAGATGCTTCACGCCCGTGGCCCCATGGGGCTGACCGAACTCACCAGCTACAAGTGGGTGGGGCAGGCGGATTATCTCAGCCGTGCCTGATCCAGGCACGCTCAGCAAGCAGGATAATGCCGACTCAGGTCGGCATTTTTGTGCTTTTTTATTGCTCGCAATCAATGGCTTGCATATAACTATCCAGCAGGATGCGGTGTCACCCGGGGCATCAGGCCAGCGACAGCAAGGGGAGCAACTTCAAGGATGAAGGGACAGGATAGGAGTGCGTGGTGGGGCAGCCTCTGGCTGAGCTTGCCACTGCTGCTGGGGGCGCTCTGTTTCAGCGGCGCCAGCCACGCCAGCTGGGACCAGGATCTCTATCGTCAGCTCGGGCTGGCCGGCAAGCTCGACAGCCGCGTGTTTCGCAAGGCCCTGGACGGTTACCAGAGCGTGCGCCACAAGCGAAAACCCATTCTCACCATCATCGACTACAGCAAGCCCTCGACCATGCGCCGGCTGTTCGTCATCGACGTCAAGCGCCACAAGCTGCTCTACCACACCTGGGTCAGCCACGGCCGCAATTCGGGGGAGCTGGCCGCCCGCCAGTTCTCCAATCAGATGAATTCCCGGCAAAGTTCCCTGGGGGTCTACCGCACCGCCGAGACCTATCAGGGCAAGCACGGTTACTCCCTGCGTCTCGACGGCCTCAGTCCCGGCAAGAACAGCAATGCCCGCAAGCGCGCCATCGTGGTGCACGGGGCGGACTACGCCAGCCCCAGGCATCTGCAGAAGTTTGACAAGCTGGGGCGCAGCTGGGGATGCCCGGCCCTGCCAAGGGAGCAGTCCAGGGCGATCATCGACACCATCAAGGGAGGGAGCGTCATCTATGCCCATGGCTGAGACCCTGCCCGCGAGCCTGCTGCGAGGGCGTCACCAGGACTGGTGGGCGGCGCTCTACCTTGCCGACGACCTCTCGTTATCCCTCGTGCACCGGTTCTGAGATGAGCATCCCATGGCAATGAACAGCAAAAAGGCCAGCATATGCTGGCCTTGGCGCATCAGGTGGGGATTATTTGCGGACCACCAGCACAGGGCAGGGAGCGTGGCGCACCACGGATTCCGCCACGCTGCCCACCAGCAGGTGGGTGATGCCGGAGCGGCCATGGCTGCCCATGACCACGAGATCCACCTTGTCTTCCTTCGCCTGGAGTACGATTTCATCGGCGGCGCGGCCAAAACGGACCTCGAACTTGGCCGGAATCGGCAGGCAGGCGACCAGTTCCTTGAGCTGACTCTTGGCCTGGCGTTCCATCTCGTGGGTGATCTCGATGGCCGTCATGTGCAGGATCTTGTAGCTGTCGAAGCCGTGCAGCTGATCCACCACGTGGACCAGTTTGAGCTCGGCCTGGTGGGTGTTGGCCATGAAGACGGCGTAGTCGAGTACCGCTCTGGACATCTCGGAGAAATCGACGGGGCAGAGCAGGGATTTGATGGTTGGCATGAGAATCTCCCCTCAAGTTGGGCTACTAATGAATCTTGTTTGCCATGATACGCTGTGGGGCGACAATAACCCTCGACCCGCTCGCAAAATGGGGAAAATGTCGGCCGGGACTCTGTTTTTCTATGCTATCTGTATGCCTGAACGGGCCGTCCGGCGGTGAGCATCTGCCGAGTGCCATATCACTGAGGATATTCATGGTTCGTCTTTTTCTGTTCTGTTGCCTGCTGATCACCTCGTTCGTGCGGGCAGACACCATACACGTCTATTGCGACGACTGGCCCGGCTTCTGTCACCGGGACGGCAAGGGGGTCTATCTGGATGTGGTTCGAGCCATCTATGAACCCCTGGGGCACGAGGTGAAGCTTCACATGGTGCCTTACAAACGGGCACTGGCGGTGGTGTCGAAAAAGGAGGGGGACATGGCGATGGGGGTCTATCGGGGAGAGGTGCCCGGGGTCCATCAGCCCGACTACCCCGACTCGGCGGACTACGTGAGCGTGGTGATGCAAAAGCGCTGGCTGCCGCACTGGGCAGGGGAGCACAGCCTCAAGGAGCAGGAGGTGCTCTGGCTGAGGGGGTGGGCCTTTGACAAGTTCATCCCGGAGCCGATGCGCTGGTTCGAGATAGACAGCCACGAGATGGCGCTGCAATTGCTGATCAAGGGGCGTTACCGCTACTACCTGACCGACGGCGCCCTCTACCCCGAAGGCTCCCTTCCCCCCGAGCTGGTACAGGTATTCCTGCGCTGGATCCCGACCTACCCCATCTTCGCCGATACCCCGAAGGGCAGGCAGTTGCACGGGCTCTGGGATCCCGGCATGCGTACCCTGATAAGGCAGGGCAAGCTGGCGGAGATCTATCGGCAGAACAAGCTCTACGACTACTACCAGGACTTTCTCAGGGAGCAGGTGGTGCGGGCGAACAAGCCACAGCCCTAGCTGTCGGGCCTGATGCCGTCATCGGGCCCCTCTTGCCCCGCCCTTAGTCTTTGGCTCTGAGCGTCTTGGCCAACCGGTCATAGAGGATGACGTTGACCGAGGCGGCCAGGTTCATGCAACCCTGAGTCGGCACATAGATGACCTCCTTCACCGCCGCGAAGCGGGCGGGTTCCAGGGTGCCATCCTCCGGGCCGAAGATGTAGAAGGCTCTCTCGGGGTGCACGTAATCCGGCAGGGGCGTGGCCCCCTCGATCAAATCCACCAGCACAGGGGTGCAGCCCTCGGGTACGAAGTCCAGCAGCTCCTCGACCCCGAGCAGGGGGATCTTCTCCACCATCTGCTTGGTGTCGGTGACAAAACGCCTCGCCAGCTCGAAGCGCTGCCCAGTGTAGTAGACCTCGTTCGCCCCGTAGCAGCCGGCGGCCCGCATCACGGCGCCCACGTTCTCCGGGGATTTGGGATTGACCAGCCCGATGGCGCAATAGTCCCCTCTCTCCCGGGCATCTGCCCGGTGCTGCCCGGCAGCGCCTTCATCTGACACTTTCATCTCTCTCTCCTGTGTGGCGGCGCATTATACCCCCGGTGGGCCCCTTGCCCAGCGTGCGGGGCGGATTCCCGCAAGGCGGGCCCAACAAGGGGGCGGCTGCACCGTGGCGGCGCAGCCAGACACCCTGATACGCAATGGCGGCGCCCCTTGCATCCTGGCGCGGGGTTTGCAGTCACTTCCCCATACAAGACGATGAGGCATCCGGACAAAGGCGTCCGTCCCCGCAGGGGGGCGGACGCTTTTTTTATGGGCCCTTCGTCAGACACATGACAAGGAGCAAGGGAATGAAGACCACCTGTGCCTATTGCGGAGTGGGGTGCGGCATCCGGCTGAGCCGGGAGGGTGACAACTGGCAGTTGCAGGGGGATGAGCAGCATCCGGCCAACGGCGGCGCCCTGTGCGTCAAGGGGGCCAGCCTGCTGGAGAGCCTGGCCTTTCCCGATCGCCTGCTCTATCCGCGCTGGATGGGGCAGCGCATCGGCTGGGAGGAGGCCCTGGACACCCTGGCGGAGCGTTTTGCCGCCATCCTGGCCGAGTCCGGGCCGGGTGCCATCGGCATCTATCTGTCGGGCCAGCTCACCACCGAGGATTACTACGTCGCCAACAAGCTGATGAAGGGATACCTCGGCAGTGCCAACGTGGACACCAACTCCCGGCTCTGCATGTCGTCGGCGGTGGTGGCCCACCAGCGCGCCTTCGGGGAGGATCTGGTGCCCGCCTGTTACGAGGATCTCGAGCTCGCCGATCTGGTGGTGCTCACCGGTGCCAACACCGCCTGGACCCATCCCGTGCTGTTTCGCCGCCTGCAGCAGGCCAGGGCGCGGCGCCCCGAGCTCAGGCTGGTGGTGCTGGATCCCCGCCGCACCATGACGGCGGAGCAGGGGGATCTGCATCTGGCACTCAAACCCGGCAGCGACGTGACGCTCTGGAACGGCCTGTGCCGCTACCTGCTCGATGTCGATGGCTGGGACAAGGCCTATGTGGCGCAGCACGTGAGCGGCTTCGAGGCGTTGGCGGGGGAGCTGGACGATCCGGCCTGGCAGTTGGACGAGGTGGCCCGCAGCTGCGGCCTCTCCCGCAGCGATCTGCTCGGTTTCTACCAGCTCTTTGCCCGCACCCCCAAGACCGTCACTCTGTTCTGCCAGGGGATCAACCAGTCCAACCAGGGGGTGGACAAGGCCAACGCCATCATCAACGCCCACCTGATGTGCGGTCGCATCGGCAAGCCGGGGGCGGCTCCCTTCTCCATGACGGGGCAACCCAACGCCATGGGAGGGCGTGAGGTGGGGGGGCTCGCGACCCAGCTCGCCGCCCACATGGGCTTTGGCGAGGCCGAGTGCGATCGGGTACAGCGCTTCTGGGGAAGCCCGACCATGGTGCGCGGGCCGGGGCACAAGGCCGTCGAGCTGTTCGAGGCGGTGCACCGGGGGGAGATCCGCGCGCTCTGGGTGCTCGGCACCAACCCGGCGGTCTCCCTGCCGGACGGCAACCGGGTGCGCGAGGCCCTGAGCCGCTGCGAGCTGCTGGTGGTCTCCGAGGTGACGGCCAACACCGACACGGCGCGCCTCGCCCACCTGCTGTTGCCTGCCGCCGCCTGGGGGGAGAAGAGCGGCACCGTCACCAACTCCGAGCGCACCATCAGCCGCCAGCGCGCCTTCCTGCCCCTGCCGGGGGAGGCCAGGCCAGACTGGTGGGCCTTGACCCGGCTCGCCCGTCGGCTCGGCTTTGGCGAGGGGTTCGCCTATGAGCACGAGCACGAGATCTTCTGCGAGCATGCCGCCCTCTCCGGCTTTGAGAACGACGGATCCCGCCAGTTCGACATCTCCGGGCTGGCGGGTCTCACCCGTGCCGAATTCGAGGCGTTGGAACCCCTGCGCTGGCCCGTCAACGCTGACTGGCCCCAGGGGAGGGCCCGCTTGTTCGAGGACGGGCGCTTTGCCACCCCGGATGGCCGGGCCCGCCTGCTGCCCCTGGCCCAGCGCTCCCCCGAGCAGCCAGAAATGCCCCCGCTTGCAGGGGCTGTCTCCCTGCTCCTCAACAGTGGCCGCCTGCGGGATCAGTGGCACACCATGACCCGCACCGGCCATGTGCCCCGGTTGCAGGAGGCCGAGCCCTGGCCCAGGGTGCGGATGGGGGCCGCCAGCCTGCTGGCGCTTGGCGTGAAGGAGGGGGACCTGGTGCGCCTTTGCAACGGGCTTGGGGAGGCGCTGCTGCTGGTGGGGCTGGATGAGGGGCTCAGGGAGGGGGAGGCCTTCCTGCCCATGCACTGGACCGACAGCCAGTGCAGCCAGGGAGCGGTCAACCGCCTCATCGCCCCCGTGGTGGATCCCCTTTCCGGCCAGCCGATGTTCAAACAGGGGCGGGTGCAGGCCAGGGCGCAGCCCACCCGCTGGCAAGGGATCTGGTGTGGCCGTGGTGAGTGGCGCGAGCCGGTGGACTGGTGGGCCAGGCGTCCCCTGCCCGAGGGGAACTGCACCCTGCTGGCCTCCTGGTCAGAGAGCACAGAGAGCCTGTGGCAACGGCTGGGGGCCGAGGGGCACTGGCTCAGGCTGCCCATGAAGGAGGGGTGGCTGGCCGTGGCCCTGGCCGGAGATCGTATCGAGGGGATCCTGCTGGTGGGGGCGCGGCGCCCGGACATCAAGGTCGACCTGCTGGCCAGTCTGCTCGGCACGCCGCTCCAGGCGGGGGCCCTGAGCCAGACCCTGAGCCAGGCCCTGGCCGGGGAGAGCCGGCTGGTCTGCTCCTGCCTGCGGGTCTCGGAGCAGCGCATCGTCGATGCCATCACCCGGCAGGGGGTGAGCGAGCTGGCGGGGCTGCAGGCCCTGCTCGGCTGTGGCAGCAACTGCGGCACCTGTCTGCCCGAAATCGACAAGCTGTTGATCAAACATGTTTTCCTGGCATCCGCTTAGTGCGGTGCCAGGACACAAGGAGCCTGAGATGAGCCAAATCAGTCTGGTGGGAGCGGGCCCCGGGCCCCTCGAATTGTTGACCCTGCGCGCCCTGCACCGTCTGGAGGCGGCAGAGGTCGTGGTCTATGACCGCCTGGTGGGGAGCGAGATCCTGGCCCGCATTCCCCACGGGGCGGCCCGCTTCGATGTGGGCAAGCGCTGTGGTGAGCCGAGCCCGACCCAGGAGGAGATCAACGCCCTGCTGCTGGCCCTGGCCCGCACGGGCAAGCGGGTGGTGCGCCTCAAGGGAGGGGATCCCCTGGTGTTCGGGCGCGGTGGCGAGGAGGCGCTGCACCTGGCCCGGCACGGCATTGAGGCCGAGCTGGTGCCGGGGATCACGGCGGCCCTGGGGTGCGCCGCCAGCAGCTTCATTCCCCTGACCCACAGGGGGCTGGCCCGCTCCCTGACCCTGGTGACGGGGCACCTGATGGACGAGCGCGACTATCAGGGCTGGCAGGGGTTGACCCGGGCGGGCCACACCCTGGTGTTCTACATGGGGCTGGAGCGGGCGGCCCGCATTCGGGAAGGGATGTTGAGGGCGGGGGCTCCGGGCGCGCTGCCGGTGGCCCTGGTGGTGGCTGGCTGCAGCCCCCGCCAGCAGGTGCACGAGGCCACGCTCGATGGCCTGGAGCAGGCCGCCCGTGCCCTGCTGGGCCAGAGCCCGGTGCTGATCATCATGGGGGAGGTGGTGCGGCTGCGCGCCGAGCTGCAGGGACTGCTGACGGAGGCCCTGGAACGGGTCGCCTGAGGGGCAATTTTTCCTCTACCCCCACTACCTCCTGATAGATAAAAAGGAGGTAGATTCAAAGAGTTGGCCTTCATGTTGCGGCATTTTCGCCAGACAGAACGCGATCGTCGCCGGCAAGGAGCGCCATGACCACTTTTTCCACCCGGGGCCAGGACGGCCCCGCTTCCCGGCTGTTGATCCACGCCGATGACCCGGGCCAGGCGAACCGCCTGGCCCTGCTGGTTAGTCACTACGGCCATCAGCCCGGGATCCTCGATACCCGCCAGTTGCTGACTCCGACGCAGAGGGGGGATGCCCTGCTCGTCAGTTGCCGCCAGTTCAGCGCCGAGGTACGCCTTGGCCTCTCCCTTTGGCCCGACATGCCGCGCCTCTTGTTCTGCGAGCGGCTGGGGGGCGATACCCAGCTCGCCCTGTTGCAGCAGGGGGTGTTGCTGGTGCCCCACCCTTGCGGCGAGCGTGAGCCGGTGGAGCAGTGGCTGCGTCTGGCTCGCAGTCAGCTCGCCATGGTGCAGGCCCTGATGCAGACCGAGAGCGAGCTGCGCCAGAAGCTGGAGGATAGGCGGCTCATCGAGCAGGCCAAGGGACGCCTGATGCGCCATCAGGGGCTGGACGAGGACGAGGCCTATCGCCTGATGCGCAGCACCGCCATGAGCCGTCACCTGAGCCTGGGGGAGCTGGCGCGGCAACTGCTGCAGGCTTTGCCCGCCTGAGCGCCCCCGTGGCCAACCGTTTTGGTGCAACTGCGCCTAATTGAGGCAAATTTGAGGGAGGATCAGGGCACCACAGGCCGCAAAGGGCCGCCTGATGCACCCTGGACGAGCTGGCACGGAAAGTGAATAACAAAAACACGATAGCAATGAAGTAACGATGCGCAGTGAGGGGCCGGTCAGGTCACTCACCCGCAACAGGGCAAAGAAGCCCCGCCGATCCCGGATCGGCGGGGCTTTTTTTTGGTCGCGACGCACCTTGGGTCGCAGCGCTGCAACGAGGTGGCACTGCGATTCCAGGCAGCCTGGCGCCATGGCCCTGACCCGGAACCGAGGGAGGAGATGCAATGAACGGACGACAAGGATGTGCGGGGATGCTGCTGGCGGCGCTGTCGCTGCCGGCGCTGGCGCTGGGGGCACCGGAGCAGGAGGAGCTCAGGCTCGGCTTCATCAAGCTGACCGACATGGCGCCGCTGGCGGTGGCCTACGAGCGGGGCTATTTCGAGGATGAGGGACTCTACGTCACCCTCGAAGCCCAGGCGAACTGGAAGATATTGCTGGACAGGGTGATAGACGGCGAGCTGGACGGTGCCCAGATGCTGGCGGGCCAGCCCCTGGCGGCCCACATCGGCATCGGCACCCAGGCCGAGCTGGTGACGGCCTTTGCCATGGATCTCAACGGCAACGCCATCACGGTGGCCAACAGCGTCTGGGCCGCCATGGTGCCCCAGTTGCCCAGGCCGCAGGCGGGCAAGGTGCCGCCCCCGGTGAGCGCCGCCGCCCTCAAGCCCGTGGTGGCGGAGTATCGCCAGGGGGGCAAGCCCTTCAACATGGGGATGGTCTTCCCCGTCTCCCCCCACAACTACGAGCTGAGGTACTGGCTGGCGGCAGGCGGCCTGCACCCCGGTTTCTATGCACCCCGACTCGGCGACAACTCGGGCCAGCGCCAGGCGGACGTGCTGCTGTCGGTGACGCCGCCCCCCCAGATGCCCGCCACCCTGGAGGCGGGGACCATCGCCGGCTACAGCGTGGGGGAGCCCTGGAACCAGCAGGCGGTCGCCAGGGGCATAGGGGTGCCCGTCATCACGGATAACGAGATCTGGCGCAACAACCCGGAGAAGGTGTTCGGCGTCACCCGGCAGTGGGCCGAGCGTCACCCCAACACCCATGTGCGGCTGGTGAAGGCGCTGCTGCGGGCGGCCTGGTGGCTGGATGCAGACGACAACGGCAACCGGCGCGCGGCGGCCAAGCTGCTGGCCAAACCCGAGTACGTGGGGGCGGACGAGCAGGTGATCGCGAACTCCATGACGGGCACCTTCGAGTACGCCAGGGGGGACAAGCGCCAGGTGCCGGATTTCAACGTCTTCTTCCGCCACCACGCCACCTATCCCTACTACTCCGACGCCATCTGGTACCTGACCCAGATGCGGCGCTGGGGCCAGATCCCCGAAGCCAGGCCGGACGCCTGGTTCGAGCAGGTGGCCAAGGCCGTCTATCAACCGGACGTCTATCGCCAGGCCGCCGAGGCGCTGATCGCCGAGGGCAAGCTCAAGGCCAGTGACTTCCCCGACTTTGCCAGCGAGCAGGGCTATCGCGGCCCCCAGGATGGCTTCATCGACGGCCTCATCTACGACGGCCGCCACCCCAACGCCTACCTGCAACAGTTCGCCATCGGCCTCAAGGGCGATGAGCGGGTGCAATGAGCAAGGAGATCCCGATGAAACGACACACATGGCCCCTCATCCATTTAAAAGCCATCAACTGGAAAATCATGGTGCAGCCCCTGCTCGGCGTGCTGCTCTTCCTCGGCCTCTGGCAGTGGGGGGCGAGCCAGGTGCAGACCAGTCTGGGCACCCTGCCGGGGCCGCTCGCCACCGCCAGCCAGCTCTGGTCCCTCGGGCAGGAGCATCTGCAGGAGCGGGAGAAGGCGGCGGCCTTCCTCGAACGCCAGCAGGTGCGCAACGCCGAGCGACTGGCGGCGGATCCGGCGGCCGAGGTGAAGCTGCGTCCCTACACAGGACGTCCCACCTTCTTCGATCAGATAGCCACCAGCCTGCTCACCGTGCTGTGCGGCTTCGCGCTGGCGACTCTGATCGCCATTCCGTGCGGGGTGCTGCTCGGCATGAACCAGGGGCTCTATCGCGCCGCCAACCCGGTGATCCAGCTGCTCAAGCCGGTGTCGCCGCTGGCCTGGCTGCCCCTCATCACGCTAGTGGTGAGCGCCCTCTACGCCAATCCCGCCCCCTGGCTTGCCAAGTCCTTCCTCACCTCGGCCCTGACGGTGACCCTCTGCTCCCTCTGGCCGACCCTGATCAACACGGCGGTCGGCGTGGCGGGGCTGGATGGGGATCTGCACAACGTCAGCCGGGTGCTGCGCCTCTCCTTTGTGACCCACGTGCGGCGCATCGTGCTGCCAGGGGCCCTGCCCATGATCTTCACCGGACTGCGGCTCTCCCTTGGGGTGGCCTGGATGGTGCTGATCGCGGCGGAGATGCTGGCCCAGAACCCGGGGCTCGGCAAGTTCGTGTGGGACGAGTTCCAGAGCGGCGGCTCTGCGTCTCTGGCCCGCATCATGGTGGCGGTGATCACCATAGGCCTCATCGGCTGCGCCCTGGACAGGGGCATGCTGGCCCTGCAGCAGTGGTTGTCCTGGGACAAGCGTCAGGTGCTGCGTTAATCACATTCCTATTCAGGCAGGAGAAGAGCCAATGAAGAGTTATCTGGAGATAAGCGACGTCGGCATCTCGTTCGAGACGGAGCAGGGCAGCTTCGAGGCCTTGAGCCGGGTCAACCTGCGCATCGAGAAGGGGGAGTTCGTCTCCCTCATTGGTCACTCGGGCTGCGGCAAGAGCACCGTCCTCAACCTGGTGGCCGGGCTGCTGGAGCCGACCCTGGGGGGCATCATTCTCGATGGTCGCGAGGTGGCGGGCCCGGGGCCCGAGCGGGCCATGGTGTTCCAGAACCACGCCCTGCTGCCCTGGCTCAGCGTCCAGCAGAACGTGGCGCTGGCGGTGGCCCAGGTGGAGTCTGACAAGCGGGCGGTGGCGGAGCGGGTGGACTACTACCTCTCCCTGGTGCAGATGGATCACGCCAGCCAGAAGATGCCCCACGAGCTGTCGGGGGGGATGAAGCAGCGGGTCGGCATCGCCCGCGCCCTCTCGCTCTCCCCCAAGGTGCTGCTGATGGATGAACCGTTCGGCGCCCTCGATGCCCTGACCCGGGCCCATTTGCAGGATGCCCTGATGGCGATCCAGGCGGAGCTTGGCAACACCGTCATCATGATCACCCACGACGTGGACGAGGCGGTGCTGCTCTCCGATCGCATCGTCATGATGACCAATGGCCCCAGTGCCACCGTCGGGGAGATCCTGACCGTGGACCTGCCAAGGCCCAGGGACAGGGTCGCCCTGGCGGACGATCCCCACTACCACAAGCTGCGCCAGCAGGTGCTGCGCTTCCTCTACGAGAAGCAGCGCAAGGTGACCCCCCTCAAGGCAGCCGGGCAGGTGCGCAGCAAGCTGCGCGCCTGAGCCCGCCGGATTCAAGGAAGAGAGACATGACTGACAAAGAGCAACAGTGGGTGACAGGGGGCGGCATGGACCTGCTCGGTCGCCAGAACAGTGGTTCCGCCGACACGGCCGAAAAGCAACGGCTGCTGGTGGTGGGCAACGGCATGGTGGGCCATCACTTCGTCGAACAGCTGGTGGTGGCGGGCGGCCTCGACCGGTTCGACGTGACGGTGTTTGGCGCCGAGCCTGACGCCGCCTACGACAGGGTGCACCTCTCCGAGGTATTCGGCGGCAAGGCGCCCCAGGCCCTGCGCATGGCGGATCCCGCCTGGTATGAGGAGAGCGGCATTGCGCTGCGGCTGGGGGCCGAGGTGGAGGTGCTCGACCGGGCGGCCCGCACCCTGACGCTGGCCAACGGCGAGCAGTTCCCTTACGACCGTCTGGTGCTGGCGACCGGCTCCGTGCCCTTCGTGCCCCCCATCCCCGGCCATCAGCGAGAGGGCTGCTTCGTCTATCGCACCCTGGGAGATCTTGCCGCCATCCGCGATGCCTGCGCCCAGGCCCGCAGCGGCGTGGTCATCGGTGGCGGCCTGCTGGGGCTGGAGGCGGCCAACGCCCTGCGCCTGCTCGGACTCAAGACCCAGGTGGTGGAGTTCGCCCCAAGGCTGATGCCGGTACAGCTCGACGAGAGCGGCGGCGCCGTGCTGCGGGACAAGATCCAGGCCCTCGGGGTCGAGGTGCTGGTGGAGAAAGCCACCGAGTGCATCGAGCAGGGGGAGCAGGCCCGTCATCGCCTGCGTTTCAAGGACGGCACTCACATTGAGACCGACGTGCTGCTGTTTTCGGCGGGGATCCGCCCCGCCGATACCCTGGCCCGGCAATCCGGGCTGGAGGTCGGGGAGCGCGGCGGCATCTGCATCGACGACGGCTGCCACAGTTCGGATCCCGCCATCCTCGCCATCGGCGAGTGCGCGCTCTGGCAGGGCCGCATCTTCGGCCTGGTGGCCCCCGGCTACCAGATGGCCCGGGCCGCCGTGGCCAGCCTGTGTGGCGGCGAGACCCGCTTTATCGGGGCCGACATGTCCACCAAGCTCAAGCTGATGGGGGTGGACGTGGGCTCCATCGGCGATGCCCACGCCAGCACCGCCGGCGCCCAGGAGCTGCTGCTGCTGGACAGGGTCAACGGCATCTACAAGAAGCTGGTGACCGACGGCGAGGGCAATCGCCTGCTCGGCGCCATCCTGGTGGGGGACGGGGCCGATTACGAGCGGCTGCTGCAGTACTACCAGAACGGGGTGGCGCTGCCCCAGCCGCCGCTCTCCCTGCTGGTGGGGGAGGCAGGGACCGCTCCCGCGCCCCTAGTGCTGCCGGACAGCGCCATCCTCTGCTCCTGCCACAACGTGAGCAAAGGGGACGTGGTGGCCGCCGTTCGGGCGGGCAATCACGAGCTCTCGGCGGTGAAGAGCTGCACCAAAGCGGGCACCGGCTGCGGCGGTTGCAGCAACCTGCTCAAGCAGGTGGTGGATCAGACCCTGGCGGACCTTGGCGTCGAGGCGGACAAGGGGTTGTGCGAGCACTTCGCCTACGGCCGCCAGGAGCTCTATCACCTGGCCCGGGTCGGCGAGCTGAAGAGCTTCGAGGCGCTGCGGGACAAGCATGGCCAGGGGCTGGGGTGCGACATCTGCAAGCCGACGGTGGCCTCCATACTGGCGTCGCTCTGGAACGAGCACGTGCTGGAGAAGCCCCACCGCGCGTTGCAGGATACCAACGACGCCTTCCTTGCGAACCTGCAAAAGGACGGCACCTATTCGGTGGTGCCGCGCATCCCGGGGGGGGAGATCACCCCGGAGGGGCTCATCACCATAGGGGAGGTGGCGCGCAAGTACGGCCTCTACACCAAGATCACCGGCGGCCAGCGCATCGATCTCTTCGGCGCCCGGGTCGACCAGCTGCCCGCCATCTGGGGCGAGCTGGTGGCGGCGGGCTTCGAGACCGGTCAGGCCTACGGCAAGTCGGTGCGCACCGTGAAGTCCTGCGTGGGCTCCACCTGGTGTCGTTACGGGGTGCAGGACTCCATGACCCTGACCCAGACCCTGGAGCACCGCTACAAGGGGCTGCGGGCGCCACACAAGCTGAAGTTTGCGGTCTCCGGCTGCACCCGGGAGTGCGCCGAGGCCCAGAGCAAGGACATCGGCGTCATCGCCACCGAGCGGGGCTGGAACCTCTATGTGTGTGGCAACGGCGGCATGCGGCCGCGCCACGCGGACCTCTTTGCCACGGATCTCGACGAGCAGACCCTGATCCGCTACATCGACCGGCTGCTGATGTTCTATGTGCGCACCGGGGACAGGCTGCAACGCACCTCGGTCTGGATGGAGAACATGGAAGGGGGGCTCGACTATCTCAGGTCGGTGATCATCGAGGACAGGCTCGGCATCGGTGGCGAGCTGGAGGCCATGATGGAGGGGATAGTCGGCACCTGGCAGTGCGAGTGGAAGAGCACATTGGCGGATCCGGACAAGCTCAAGCTGTTCGAGGCCTTCGTCAACCGGCCCGAGGACGAGACGCCGCCGCGCCGTGAGGAGCGGGGGCAATGGGTGCCGGATATCGCTGTCAAGGAGGTGGTATGAGCGGGGGCAACGGGTTGCACGCCCGCCATCAGTATCAAGGAGGTGGTATGAAGGATGACAAGGACGGTACACAGCTCTGCGGGCAGTGGCACCGGGTGTGCGAGCTGGCGGCGCTGCCGGAGCAGGCCGGGCGCAGCGCCTGGCTGGAGGGGCGGGTGCTGGCGCTGTTTCGCCTCGGGGAGCATGTCTATGCCCTGGACGGGGTGGACCCCCTGGCCGGCGTCGCCGTGCTGGGGCGTGGCCTGGTGGGGGATGCCGGTGGGGAGCCCGTGGTGGCCTCGCCGCTGTACAAGCAGCGCTACGCCCTGATGGACGGTCGCTGTCTGGACGATCCTGCCCTGAGCGTCGCCTGCTGGCCGGTGCGGCTGGAGGGGAGCGAGGTCTGGGTACAGCTGGGGTGAGTGGCCCATCTGAAAACCATGTTGTGATCGCCGGGCACTGCCCGGTGATTTTTTGTGCGCGACCCGACATTTCTTGTACGAGAGGATGGCGGGAAAACGTTTTTCGGAAATAATGGACAAACGTTTGCAACTGGATGTTTGTCTATGACGGAACGTGAGCAAGAGATCCTCGCCCTGCTGCGCCAGGATCCCATGATTGCCCAGCAGGAGCTGGCGGACAGGCTCGGCATCAGCCGTTCCGCGCTGGCGAGCCACATCTCCAGCCTGATGCGCCAGGGCTATGTGCAGGGGCGCGGCTATGTGCTGCGCGAAGGCCCCTACGCCGTGGTGATAGGCGGCGCCAACATGGATATCTGTGGCTGCAGCCACGACAACCTGCGCATCGGCGACTCCAACCCGGGCCGGGTACGCACCTCCGCCGGCGGGGTAGGGCGCAACATCGCCGAGAACCTGGCGCGCCTTGGCACCGACACCCGGCTGCTGACCGCGGTGGGCAACGATCAGTACGGCCATCATCTGCTGGAGGTGAGCCAGCGCGCCGGGGTCGATGTGCGCCAGGTGCTGGTACTGGAGGGTCAGTCGACCTCCTGCTACCTCAGCCTGCACGATGGCAGCGGCGAGATGAGCTGCGCCGTCAACGACATGGGGATCATCGACCAGCTCACCCCGGCCCGGCTCGCACCCTTGAGCGGTTTTCTCGGCGCGGCCCGGCTCTGGGTGCTCGACACCAACCTCGCCACCCACACCCTGGACTGGCTGTTCGAGCGCCAGGGGGAGCACATCATCTTCGTGGACACCGTGTCGGTGGCCAAGGTGGAGAAGATCCGCCCCTGGCTGCACCGCATCCACACCCTCAAACCCAATCGCACCGAGGCGGAGCAGCTGTGCGGCTTCACCATCGGCGGGCCCGACACCTGGCCCATGGCGGCGGCCTGGTTCCACCGCGCCGGGGTGCAGCGGCTCTTCCTGAGCCTCGGCGATCAGGGGATCTTCTATAGCGACGGGGCCTGCCAGGGCCATCTGCCCGTGCTCGGCAGCCCGGTCGTCAACGTGACCGGCGGCGGCGATGCCTTCATGGCAGGGCTGGCCCACGCCTGGTTGCAGGAGCAGGGCATCATGGAGACAACCCGGTTCGCCCTCGGTTGCGCCGCCCTCACCGTCAATTGTTCCGATACCGTCTTTTCCGGCCTATCCAAGGCCGCCGTTGAACGCATGCTGGAGGAGTACCCATGTTGAACGCTTACCTCGATATCCAACCTGAAGTTGCCGCCGCGCTGGCTGCCGGCAAGCCGGTGGTGGCCCTGGAGTCCACCATCATCTCCCACGGCATGCCCTATCCGCAGAACGTGGAGACGGCGCGCCAGGTGGAGCAGGTGGTGCGGGACAACGGCGCCGTGCCGGCCACCATCGCCATCATCGACGGCCGCCTCAAGGTGGGGCTGGATGCGGGGGCGCTGGAGGCGCTGGGCCGGGCCGGTCATGCCGCCACCAAGTGCAGTCGCCGCGACATTCCCTTCGTGCTGGCGAACAAGGGGCTGGGGGCGACCACGGTGGCCTCCACCATGATAGTGGCCGCCATGGCCGGGATCCGGGTGTTCGCCACCGGCGGCATCGGCGGCGTGCATCGCGGCGCCCAGGAGACCTTCGACATCTCGGCCGACTTGCAGGAATTTGCCCAGACCCCGGTGGCCGTGGTCTGCGCCGGCGCCAAGTCGATCCTCGACATCGGTCTGACCCTGGAGTACCTGGAGACTCAGGGGGTGCCGGTGATCGGCTACCAGACCGAGGATCTGCCCGCCTTCTACACCCGGGAGAGCGGCTTCAAGGTGGATTACCGCCTGGAGAGCCCGGCGGCCATCGCCGAGGCGCTGCGTCTGAAGTGGGAGCTGGGGCTGGCCGGGGGCGCCGTGGTGGCCAACCCGATCCCGACCCAGTTTGCCATGCCCAAGGCCGACATCGATGCCGCCATTGCCCAGGCACTGCGAGAGGCGGACGAGCAGGGGGTGAAGGGCAAGGCGTCCACCCCCTTCCTGCTGGCCCGGGTGTGCGAGCTGACCGGTGGCAACTCCCTGGCAGCCAATATCCAGCTGGTGCTGAACAACGCCGCGCTGGGGGCACGCATCGCTGCCAGCCTGTGATCGGTTGTCCGGGTGTGCGAGCTGACCGGCGGCAACTCCCTGGCGGCCAATATCCAGCTGGTGCTGAACAACGCCGCGCTGGGGGCGCGCATCGCTGCCAGCCTGTGATCGGTTGTCAGGGTGTGCGAGCTGACCGGTGGTAACTCCCTGGCAGCCAATATCCAGCTGGTGCTGAACAACGCCGCGCTGGGGGCACGCATCGCTGCCAGCCTGTAAACACCTTTGCGAAAGATGCAAAAGAGGGCCAACAGGCCCTCTTTTTATTGCGCTAATCGGTGAGATAACCCCCTTATTCCAGCACCAGTCGCCCGTTGAGAGGCTGGACGGGGCGGTTGTTGGGGTGGTGCATCACCGCCTTGAAGGCATCGATCTGGGCCTGGCTGGCCTGGACCGGCTCCTTCATCACCAGCCAGCGCACTCCTTCCGAGCAGGGTGGGGTGGTCAGGGACCCGCTGAAGCGGTAGTAGTCGTGCTGGGCGGGCAGCAGTTGCTCTGCCGAGATGGGTTCCTTGAAGGCATGGATCTCCCCCGCCTTGGCTGGCAGCACCTGCCAGGCCTGGCTCAGGGCCCCATTGGCCTGGCCCGGCTCGAACATCACGGCGACCACCGCCAGCTCCCCCTTGTCATTGGCATGGACCAGGTGACCCTCCAGGGGGTAGGACTTGCCCTCGATGAGGTTTTCGCTGGGGGCGTGGAAGTGGAACTGCTTGAGTTCGAAGTGCATGCCGTCGAGCTCAAGGGTGCTGCCGGGGGCATAGTTGACCTGCACCGTGTGGCCGTTGTTGGCCAGCGTCTTGCCACCCGCCTGATAGTGGAACTGCAGGGGGGCCAGATCGGCCTTCACCAGACCCGAGAGGTTGACCGGCGACTGGTTGCTGCCGGCACACTGGCCATATTCCGGGGTCAGGCTGGCCCATTTCGCCGGGCCGGCCTCGCCGCTGTATTCCCAGTGTGTGGTGGCGGCAAAGGCGGCAGGGCAGAGCAGCAGGGCGCCAGCCAGCAGGGACTTTTTCATCATGCATCCTTATCCTGATTGAAAAGCACGGCCATTCCTGGCCTTCCGGCAGGAAGGCCTCGTCAATGGCATCGTTGGAAACGCAGGGTACGCGGTGCCAGACCGGATTAATTGTTATGAAAGGTCTGTCGTCATCGTTATTTGAAGCGTGGCATGAGGCTGCGTCATGATGTATTCCGGCAACGGGGCACGCTTATTCATGGAGGAGAAATCCTGCGGGCATTTTCGCAATGAACGGCCCCCTTTCATGGCGCCCCAAATAGATGACGGGCTGATTCTAGAGGGCTTTTCATGGCTTCGTTTGATCTCGAGCAAACAAGCGCGGACTAATTATCGGGCTTGAGGATCCCTTATTTCGTTGGGATTTTTTCGATATTCCCTGGCCCGGCCAGGGGCGTGCGTGGCGGGAGCCGGGCGCTGCGCTGACAGAGTGCCTCGGTGTTGACCCCTTATCTCTCTGATAGTGCTGGAGAAATTCCCCCCTCAGCACAGTGACGGCGGGATGACAATCCCCCGGTTGGCGGCGCCTTGTTTGCTGTTTTGCCGTCCTCTTCACATTTCCGGATTGCTCGCTATTTGTGCGATTGCCTTACTCATCTGACCTGGTGTCAAATCACTCCGCCTAACACAAGGAGTGGCATAATAATGAATAATATCAATAAATTAGTTCTGGCTATCGGATTCACTCTCACCACCTTCCCGAGCCTGGCGGCGGGATTCCAGTGCGGGGAGCACGTCACCCTAGGGGTACCCGGTCAATCCAGTCAGCTGTTGTGCCGGGAGGGCTATGCCGCCGGGTACAACTACGACACCAAGGTCTCTGACTGGGTCTCTTACCGGATGACGGCCGCCAGCGCCCAGGGCCAGGTGCCGCGCAAGGATGCCTTCGCCGAGGACAAGGAGGTGCCGGTGCAGTTTCGCGCCACCCTGTCGGACTACAAGGGCTCGGGCTATGACCGCGGCCACCAGGCGCCGGCGGCGGACATGCGCTCCACCGCCAACACCATGAAGCAGAGCTTCCTGCTGACCAACATGACCCCGCAACTGCCGGCGCTCAACCAGGGGGCCTGGCGCATCCTGGAGGAGAAGACCCGGCAGTGGGCCATCACCTACAAGAGCGTGCAGGTGATCACCGGCCCCATCTTCACCCACTCTGATGGCGCCATCGGCAACGGCGTGACCGTGCCCCACGCCTACTACCGGGTGGTGATGGATCTGGCGGGCAAGCGGGCCATCGCCTTCATCCTGCCGCAAGAGAACGTCTCGGCCAGCAGGCTGGCGGACTATGTGGTGACGGTGGATGAGGTGGAGGAGCAGACCGGGCTCGACTTCTTCACCGAGCTGCCGGATGAGCAGGAAGAGGCCATGGAGTCGCGGCTGTCGGCCATGTGGGGCGGTTAGCGCGTCCGGCAGGGGTAACGGGGGCCCAGGCCCCCGTTACCCACACGGGCCTCCGGCCATTGTCATGGCCCCTGGTACAGGGCCAGTACAGCTTGGGTCTGGCATCGGGCCCTTATCATGACTCCTTTTTCAGGAGGCATCATGTCAGCGCTGTTTTCCCTTCACTCCTCGTCCACTCTTGCCCGCGCGTTGCGCATCTGCGTACCCATGGCGCTGCTGGGGGCTGCTGTTCCCCCGGCCATGGCCGACGAGGATATCCGCTTGGGGCAGACCATTCTGCTCGGGGTCGGCGATCATCCCGCCATCATTCCCATGCTCGCCTGCCGGCCGACCAAATCCATCATGGTCAAGGCAGGGCGGGAATTGACCCTGGAGCGGGTCAAGGTGTTCTACGGCAACGATCGCAGCAAGACTCTCTATTTCGACAAGGTGTTGAGAGAGGATCAGGAGTCGGGGTGGCAATCCCTCGGCAGCCGACTCTGCATCAAGCGCATCGAGGTGTACGGCAATTCGGAAGGGAGCAGGGCAGGGGTCAAGGTGTACGGGCGCAAATGAGCAAAGGGCGGGGGAAATCCCCGCCCAGTGCTTATTTCTTCGGGCGGAACGGTTTGATGATGGCCTCGTCGCACTCGAGATAGGGCCCTTCCATCAGGTCGATGCAGTAGGGAATGGCGGGGAAGACCGCATCCAGGCACTCGCGGATCGATTTGGGCTTGCCCGGCAGGTTGACGATGAGCGAGCTGCCGCGCAGGCCGGCGGTCTGGCGCGACAGGATGGCGGTCGGCACGAACTTGAGGGACTCGGCCCGCATCAGCTCGCCAAAGCCCGGCATCATGCGATCGCACACCGCCTCGGTGGCCTCCGGGGTCACATCCCGCCTGGCCGGCCCGGTGCCCCCCGTGGTAACGACAAGGCAGCACTGCTCATCGTCCACCAGCCGAACCAGGGTCGCCTCAATCTGATCCTGCTCGTCGGGGATCACCTGATAGACGGGCTCCCATTCCGAGGTCAGGTAGGCGTTCAGGGTGTCGATGATGGCCTTGCCGGAGAGATCTTCGTAGATGCCTGCACTGGCGCGATCGCTGACGGTGACGATACCGATTCTTGCCTTGCTCATGGTCTGCCCTTGGTTGCCGCAATAAAGTGGTAAATAAAATAACATAATCAGTGAGATATGTTAAACCGCCGGATGAGGCAAGGGGAGGGCATTGAGCCTGGGAGAGAGTCGAATGAAAAACAATTTTGAGGAAAGTCCCTTAATAAGGCATAAGGCCGAGAAAAATGGTGCTGAAATTTTATAAAAAAACTGACGCAGGCCGGATTCGGTTAATTTCATGAATCATAAGGAATAAATGATTTTTTCCGCCAACGATGCGCAATTCGTGCCAAAAACCGGACTCCTGTGGCTCGGCGGTGAATGGCCCAAAATCGCCACCATCCTATATAACCTTCCCTAGGGACAGTGAAACATAGTGATGTGCCCGGCGTCGTTCCATTCCATGGGCGAGGTCCGGCCAGGAGGGTATATGGAGCTGCCTGATTTCGATACCCTGAAGTACTGGGCGCTGGCCGAGCCGGAGCGACTCGACGCGCTGCTGCACCAGCAGATAGAGACCCTGATCGCCCAGGTGGGGCCAGAGCGGCAACGTCGGTTGCGAGGTCTGCAATTTCGCATCGACTGCCAGCGCCGCCTGGCCAGAAACAACCTCGACAGCTGCATCCGGATAGCCAACATGATGCATGACTCCGTCTACGCCATGCGCCAGCACATTCTGGATCTGCAGAACGAATCTTGTCAGGAAATGGCAGAGCCCCCGCTGCCGGATAATGTGATAGCGTTTTCCAGTTATCTGAAACGGAAATAATTCACGGCCCTGTTCAAGATATAAAAAAACAGGGTATTTATTAATTTGTTTCACCCCTTCTAAAACAAGTTGTTAAGCAAGTTGGGTGAATTGTTTTTTATTTGCTGCAAATATTCCCCGGGCGGCTGAATAATAGTGACCAGTGCACGCAGTCCGATAGAGATGGATGAAGGTGTATTTATTTTGGGGTAATATCCAGACACATTTCATCTTGCTATGACTCAAAGGGATCATGAGAAGCATCACACCAGGAAGGGTGCTGTCGCGAGAGCAGCAGACGGAGATCACCCGGATCATCGTCAAGGCGGGCCAGATGCTGGCCCAGTTTGGGGCGGAGAGCCGCATCATCGAGCAGACCACGGTCCGGCTCGGCATGGCGCTCGGGCTGGAGAGCGTCGAGATGGCCATCTCTTCCAGCGCCATCGTCCTCACCAGCCTCTACCAGGGCAGTTGCGTCACCACCACCCGCCGGGTGCGGGAGCACGGCATCAACATGCAGGTGGTGTGCGAGATCCAGCGCATCTGCATCATGACGGAAAAGTCGCTTATCGGCGCGCGCGAGGTCCGTCAGCGCCTCGAGGCCATCACGCCGTTCCATTATCACCCCTGGCTGGTGGTGCCCATGGTGGGGCTCTCCTGCGGTGCCTTCAGCCTGCTGTTTGGCGGTGACTGGCCCATCTTCCTGGTGACCTGCTGCTCGGCCTCGGTCGCCATGCGGGTGCGCCAGCTCATTGCCCGCCATCACCACAGCCCCCTCATCAACTTTGCCGCCACCGGGTTTATCGCCACCCTGCTCGCCTCCAGCGCCACCTTCTTCGGCTGGGGCGAACAACCCTATCTCGCCATGGCCGCCAGCGTGTTGCTGCTGGTGCCGGGGTTCCCGCTCATCAATGCGGTCTCCGACATGGTGAAGGGTTACTTCAACATGGGGCTGGCCCGCTGGGGCACGGCGACACTGCTGACCATCAGTGCAGCCATAGGGATCATTCTCGCCATGTCGGTGACCGGTATCTGGGGGTGGAAAGTATGAAGATCTTTGACGTTGTATCGACCCTGTTGATCGGGGCAAACCGGCTATCCATC
>NZ_JBFOCW010000009.1:0-2831 GCF_040908005.1 Aeromonas sp. s1(2024)
GGTCTCCAACGGCCCTTTAGGACCCTCAAGGGGTCAGGGATGACTCATCTCAGGGCTCGCTTCCCGCTTAGATGCTTTCAGCGGTTATCGATTCCGAACTTAGCTACCGGGCAGTGCCACTGGCGTGACAACCCGAACACCAGAGGTTCGTTCACTCCGGTCCTCTCGTACTAGGAGCAACTCCCTTCAATCATCCAACGCCCACGGCAGATAGGGACCGAACTGTCTCACGACGTTCTGAACCCAGCTCGCGTACCACTTTAAATGGCGAACAGCCATACCCTTGGGACCGACTTCAGCCCCAGGATGTGATGAGCCGACATCGAGGTGCCAAACACCGCCGTCGATATGAACTCTTGGGCGGTATCAGCCTGTTATCCCCGGAGTACCTTTTATCCGTTGAGCGATGGCCCTTCCATTCAGAACCACCGGATCACTATGACCTACTTTCGTACCTGCTCGACCTGTCCGTCTCGCAGTTAAGCTGGCTTATGCCATTGCACTAACCTCCTGATGTCCGACCAGGATTAGCCAACCTTCGTGCTCCTCCGTTACTCTTTGGGAGGAGACCGCCCCAGTCAAACTACCCACCAGGCACTGTCCGCGAGCCCGATTCAGGGCCCTGCGTTAGAACATCAAACATACAAGGGTGGTATTTCAAGGACGGCTCCAGCGCAACTGGCGTCACGCCTTCAAAGCCTCCCACCTATCCTACACATGTAGGTTCAATGTTCAGTGCCAAGCTGTAGTAAAGGTTCACGGGGTCTTTCCGTCTAGCCGCGGGTACACCGCATCTTCACGGCGAATTCGATTTCACTGAGTCTCGGGTGGAGACAGCATGGCCATGGTTACACCATTCGTGCAGGTCGGAACTTACCCGACAAGGAATTTCGCTACCTTAGGACCGTTATAGTTACGGCCGCCGTTTACCGGGGCTTCGATCAAGAGCTTCGCTTGCGCTAACCCCATCAATTAACCTTCCGGCACCGGGCAGGTGTCACACCCTATACGTCCACTTTCGTGTTTGCAGAGTGCTGTGTTTTTGATAAACAGTCCCAGCCATCTGGTCACTGCGACTCCCGACAGCTCCATCCGCAAGGGACTTCACCATCAAGAGCGAACCTTCTCCCGAAGTTACGGTTCTATTTTGCCTAGTTCCTTCACCCGAGTTCTCTCAAGCGCCTTGGTATTCTCTACCCGACCACCTGTGTCGGTTTGGGGTACGATGACTTGTAATCTGAAGCTTAGAGGCTTTTCCTGGAAGCAGGGCATCAATGGCTTCCGCACCGTGGTGCGTTCGTCTCGTGTCTCAGTGTTGTGTCTCCGGATTTGCCTAGAAACACCACCTACGCACTTTCACCAGGACAACCGTCGCCTGGCCCACCTAGCCTTCTCCGTCCCCCCATCGCAATTACAAGTCGTGCAGGAATATTAACCTGCTTCCCATCGACTACGCCTTTCGGCCTCGCCTTAGGGGTCGACTCACCCTGCCCCGATTAACGTTGGACAGGAACCCTTGGTCTTCCGGCGAGGAGGCTTTTCACCCCCTTTATCGTTACTTACGTCAGCATTCGCACTTCTGATATCTCCAGCATACCTCTCGATACACCTTCGCAGACTTACAGAACGCTCCCCTACCACTCACGCTTAGCGTGAATCCGCGGCTTCGGTGCCTGGTTTGAGCCCCGTTACATCTTCCGCGCAGGCCGACTCGACTAGTGAGCTATTACGCTTTCTTTAAATGATGGCTGCTTCTAAGCCAACATCCTAGCTGTCTGAGCCTTCCCACATCGTTTCCCACTTAACCAGAACTTTGGGACCTTAGCCGGCGGTCTGGGTTGTTTCCCTCTTCACGACGGACGTTAGCACCCGCCGTGTGTCTCCCGGATATTACTTACTGGTATTCGGAGTTTGCATGGGGTTGGTAAGTCGGGATGACCCCCTAGCCCAAACAGTGCTCTACCCCCAGTAGTATTCGTCCGAGGCGCTACCTAAATAGCTTTCGGGGAGAACCAGCTATCTCCGAGTTTGATTGGCCTTTCACCCCCAGCCACAGGTCATCCCCTAACTTTGCAACGTTAGTGGGTTCGGTCCTCCAGTTGATGTTACTCAACCTTCAACCTGCCCATGGCTAGATCACCCGGTTTCGGGTCTACACCTTGCAACTAGACGCCCAGTTAAGACTCGGTTTCCCTACGGCTCCCCTATACGGTTAACCTCGCTACAAAATGTAAGTCGCTGACCCATTATACAAAAGGTACGCAGTCACCCCGAAGGGCTCCCACTGCTTGTACGTACACGGTTTCAGGTTCTATTTCACTCCCCTCACAGGGGTTCTTTTCGCCTTTCCCTCACGGTACTGGTTCACTATCGGTCAGTCAGGAGTATTTAGCCTTGGAGGATGGTCCCCCCATATTCAGACAGGATGTCACGTGTCCCGCCCTACTCGATTTCACATCAAGGTCGTTTTCGTGTACGGGGCTATCACCCTGTATCGCCGGCCTTTCCAGGACCGTTCCACTAACTTCCAAGATGCTTAAGGGCTAATCCCCGTTCGCTCGCCGCTACTGAGGGAATCTCGGTTGATTTCTTTTCCTCGGGGTACTTAGATGTTTCAGTTCTCCCGGTTCGCCTCGCTACGCTATGTATTCACGTAGCGATACCTAGCTTATGCTAAGTGGGTTTCCCCATTCGGAAATCCGTGAGTCGTAATGTCTCTTACCGACTGCTCACGGCTTATCGCAGGTTAGTACGTCCTTCATCGCCTCTGACTGCCAAGGCATCCACCATGTACGCTTAGTCACTTAACCATACAACCCCAAGAAGTGTCG
>NZ_JBFOCW010000090.1:0-23310 GCF_040908005.1 Aeromonas sp. s1(2024)
CTGACCGGCACTGGCCACTTCCAGGTCAATGCGGGTTCGGATCGGGTGAGCGAGGTGTCGTTTGCCGACATCAGCGAGCAGCCGGCCCTGACCGCGTTGGGCCAGAGCGTCAAATACGAGCTGGTCGACGGCGATGCCAGCATCCCGGGCAATCAGGTGCTGAAAGGCTATGTGGAAGTCAATGGCCAGCGCGTCGAGGTGCTTCAGGTCGAACTGGTGGGCAAGCTGGACAACGCCGCCAGCAACGGCTTTGACTATAAGGTGACCCTGTTCGAGGGGGTTCACCAGAGCGGCAACACCGCGACCGACCTGCCGTTCAAGCTCAACATCGTCGACAGCGACAAGGGCAGCGGCAACAACGACAGCACCACGGGTACCCTCAACATCCGCATTTCGGAAGGGGCCAACCCGACCCTCACCCTGACCGGCGTGACGGTGAGTGAAGGGCGCTTCGATGGCGCCGGCAACAACCAGACCGGCGATGATCAGCATGCCACCGGCACCCTGACCATCACGGCGGACTCCGATCCCGTGGTGGACGTGCGGCTGACCCTCTCGGGCCAAGTTGTGGATGGGAGTGGCAAGGCCATCACCCACAACGGTGAGACCCTCACCTGGCAAGAGGTGGCGGGCAGCAACGGCCACAGCTTCCAGGCAGTGACTGCGAGCGGCACCCTGGTGCTGACGGTGACCCTGCCGAGCGTGCCGGGGCGCATCGAAGCCCACACCCAGGCAACCCTCGATTACCAGGTGACGGTACACACCAACCTGGATCACGGGGCTGACGACAAGCTCAACCTGAGCCTGCCGGTCAAGGTGACCGACAGCGACGGCAGTGTGATCACCGGCAGCACCACGGCGGTGATCACCGATGCGGCGGATCCCGTGATCACCGCCATCGAGGGGGTGACCGTCAAGGAGTCGGACCTCAACGGGGGCAGTGGCCAGCATGGGGGTACCAGCCCGTCAGGCACGGGAGAGGTTGCCATCGGCCAGGTGACGATCGCCGCCGGGAGTGACCGGGTGGTTTCCCTGCAACTGGATGTAGCCCGCTTCAACGCCCTCAATACCCTGACGTCGGGGGGCAAGGCGGTCACCATTGGGGCAGACAGCCAGCCGGGTGTCTACCTTGGCAAGGACAGCGCAGGCAAGCTCATCTTCAAGCTGACCCTGGATGTGTCCGGCCGCTACACCTTCGAGCTGACCGGCAATCTGGATCACAGCGTCCAGGGCAAGGATCTGCTGGATATCCAGCTGCCGTTGCAGGCACGGGACAGTGACGGGGATCTGAGTGCCGAAGTGATCGGCCATGTGAGCGTGCAGGATGACGTACCCGTGGCCGTGGACGCGAGCAAGACCCTGAATGAAGGGGCGAAAGTGACCGGCGATCTGCTGGCCACTGCCAGCGAGGGGGCGGACGATGCGGTGGTGAGATCGGTGACCATCAATGGCACCGAGCACCCCATCGCCGCCAGCGGCAACACCAGCATTGCAGTCACCGACAGCACGGGACAAGTGATCGGCACCCTGGTGATCAGTGCCGAGGGCAACTACAGCTTCACGGCGACATCCGGCGTTAATCACAGCAACAATACCCTGGTGCAGACCATCGACTTCCACCTGGTGGACGGGGATGGGGACACCGATGACGGTGTCTTGACCCTGACCATATGGGACGAGGCGGGCAAGCTCACCGTGAGCGCAGTCACCGGCGCCGAGGATGCGGGGGCCAGTGATCCCACTCATGGCATCCCCATCACCATGGCCCTGGACATCGGCGACTACGATCGGGGCGAGTTCGTCGAGAAATTGCTGATCCAGGCGCCGGCCAATGCTCACGGCACCTTCTATTTCAACGGCGTCGCACTGACCACCATCACCCAGGGGGGCAAGACCTGGTATGAGGTGCCGCCCGCGGCCATGGTGGCGGTGGCCAACACCGATGACAAGTTCCAGCTCACCGGTGTCACTTTTGTGCCGAACCACGACTACTCGAGCTACAACAACGGAGGTGCTGCGCTGCGCTTCCCGGTGCAGTTGCAGGTGGGGGTCACCGAGGGGAGCAAGCCCCCGGTGCTGACCGGCAATCTGGACATCACGGTGCAGGGCATTGCCGACAAACCCCTGTGGGATGCGGGCAGCACGCACCAGCACTACACCACGGACGAGGACAGCAGCGGCATCGCCCTCAACGTCAAGGCGGGTCTCACCGATACGGACGGCTCCGAGACCCTGAGCTACCAGATCAAATGGGCGTCCGGCCAGGGCACGCTGACCCTGAACGGCAAGGTGCTCACCCCGGGGGCGAACGGCCTCTATGCGGTGGCCGGTGGCGACATCAACAAGGTGACGGTGGTGCCCGGCAAGGACTACAGCGGTGACATCAAGCTCATTGTGACCCCGGTCAGCACCGAGAAGACCCCGGTGGTGACCGGCAAGGAGACGGCCCTCGGCGATCCGCTGGAGGTGATTGTCAACGTGAACCCGCTGGCGGACGACGCCAAGCTGACGGTGCGCGAGATCCAGGGTAAGGAAGATACCCTGATCGATCTGGGCAGCAAGATTGGGCTCGCCCATCTGGGAGACACCACAGATGGCTCCGAGCAGCTGTTCGTGCGCATCAGCGGCCTGCCCGCCGGTGCCACCCTGCTGCTGGGTGGGGTGGCGGTCACCCTGGATGCCAACGGCTATTACGAGGTGCCCTATGACCGCATCAATGACCTCAAGCTGCTGCCGCCCAAAAACAGCAACGTCGATTTCGATCTCACCATCAAGGGGGTGGTGAAGGACACCGCCATCCTGACCGATGCCAGCGGCCAGACCCACACCGTGGTGAACGAGAAGGAGACCGGCAGCCAGAGCCTGCACGTGGATCTGGTGGGGGTGGTGGATGAACCCCATTTCGATCTCAATACCACCGACTGGACCCAGGATGGCAACGGCTACAGCATCACCATCCAAGAGGATGGCCGGGCACCGCTGGACTTCAAGCTCACCTCGGGGGAGTGGACGGATACCCCGCTCGATCACTCGGAAACCCTCAACCTGGTGCTGGAAGGGCTGCCGGAAGGGGCCAAGGTATTCGACGGCAGTGGCAAGGAGCTGACCCTGACCTTCGCCGGGCTCGATGGCAAGGGCAATCCTCTCTATCAGGTGGATGTGACCAGCCTTGGCAACCTGCAGATCCAGCCACCCCCCAACAGCACCGCCGATCTGCACCTGGTCGGCCACGTGGTGGTGACCGAAAATGACGGCGACCACAAGAGTTTCGACGTGCCCCTCACCATCAAGGTGGAGCCGGCCATCGACGCCACCGACTATGCCAAGACCAGCCATGGCCTGGAGGATCAGTTCACCGTCCTCGACTGGCAGCCTGACCTGACCGACGGCGCCGAGAAGGTGACCCACCTCAGCCTTTCCGGTATCGAACCCGGGTATGAAGTCTGGATCCGCGTGGGTGGGGTCGAGACCCAGCTGACCGTGAGCGGCGGCGCCGTGGACTTGAGCGACGCCGAGCTGCAAAGCCTGCTCGGCGGTGGCCAGCTGCTGGTGAAAGGGCCCGAAGACAGCGACAGGGACACCACCCTCCAGAGCCATGTCACGGTGACACAAGTGGATGTGGACTCCAGCGCCACTGCCCAGAAGGTGATCGACGGCACCTTGCATGTGGATATCCAGGCGGTGGTGGAGCCTGATGGCAACCTGGTGCAGACTGGTCAGCTGGAGAGCCCGGACGGGCACGACATCCCGCTGGACGGCGTCTTCGTGTTCGAGGATCTGGACCCCAGCAGCGATGAGGTCATCGACTACCTGGTGATCAGCGATCTGCCCCCCGGCTTCGTGGTGGTGGGCGGCATCAACGATGGCAAGGGCAACTGGACGGTGCCCCACGACGCCCTCGGCAGCTACGCCTTGCGCTCGCCGGATGGCTTCACCGGCACCGTCACCTTCAAGGTGAGCGCCAGGGTGGTCGACCTTGGTGACAACAACGAGGGGGATGTGAGCGCCCCGGCCTATCGGGAGATCACCGCAAGCGCCGACTTCCATGGCGCGACCCACTCGGGTCAGGTGGCCGCCGATGTCGATTTTGACAACAGTACCCCCATCACCGGGGTGGAGGATCACGGCGTCAACTTCGGCAGCCAGCTCAAGCAGATGGTGACCCTGGGCACGGCGGACATCGGGGACGACGAGCTCAGCATCGTCATCACTGGTCTCCCTCCGGGCGTCAACGTACAGGGGCTCACCTATGACTTCGTCAACGGCGAGTACCTCATCAAGTTGCCGGGCGGCCTCGATGATCTCGACCGCCTGACCCTGACCCTGCCGCAAGACTATGCCGGTGACGGCCTGCACTTCAATGTGCGCCTGGTCAACACCGACACCGTGAGCGGTGACACCAAGATGGTGGAGAAGGACGTCACCCTCTCCATCACCCCGGAGGTGGACATCAACGGCGGGGCGGACGGCCTGCCCGAGCTGCAACTGAACGTGAAGGACGTAAACGGCGACGGCCAGCCTGACAACCTGGAAGACACCGACATTCATCTCGATCTCTCGGTCAAGCTCGCCGACATCAGCCCCTCGGTGGCCGATGGCGGTCTCGAGACCGTGGAGCAGGTGGTCGTGACCGTGGATCCCCAATATGGTCACTTCCTCGACAAGAACGGCCAGCCGGTTTCCACCCTCACGGTGAACGACCCGGCGGATCTCAAGGATCTGGTGTTCGTGCCCAAAGAACACTTCAGCGGCAAGGTGCCGCTGGCGGTGACGGTGGATATTCTCGATACCGCCACCACGGGCCCGGATCGGGGGAGCTGGAGCGGCAACGTGAGCTTCGAGGTGCTGCCGGTGAACGATCCGGCCAACCTCACGGTCCAGAACGTCACGGGCCAGGAAGATGGCAGCGTGAGCCTGGGGGGGCTGGGGGCCAGCCTCATCGACAACGATGGCTCCGAGCAGATCGTCGGGCTGCAGATCAAGGGGGTACCGGATGGCTTCACCCTGTCCGCCCCGGCGGTTAACAACGGCGGCGGGGTGTGGCAGGTGCCTGTGGGCACCGACTTCTCCAAGCTGACCCTGATCCCGCCTGCGGACTTCAGCGGCACCGTGAGTCTGACCCTGAGCGCCTTCACCCTGGACAAGGGGCTGACCCTGCCCCTTGAAACCAGTGCGGGCTTCACCGTCACCGTCAATCCGGTGGGGGATGCGGTCATCACCGACATGCAGGAGCAGGCGAGCGGCACCGAAGGGGATGTGATCACCCTGAACCTGGGGGTGGAGACCCGGGATACCCAGGCTACCGGCGGCAATGCCGGCAATGTGCACGAGAACGGGCCCGAGCAGGTGCGCGTCACCCTGGAAGGGGTGCCGGACGGGGCAGAAATCCGCCTGCCGAGCGGCGTGAGCGGTACCGTGGTGGATCTCGGCGGTGGCCGCTGGCAGATCACCACGGACGGCGGCAAGCTCGACGCGGTGGAGCTCGTGACCAACGACGCCAACGGCGCCATGGCGATCAAGGTGACGGCCCAGAGCCTGGACAACGGCGCCCTCGGCCCCGAAGTGAACGGCACCATCCATCTCGATGTGAGCCCGGTCAACGACGCCCCCGTCAACGTGCTGCCCGATGATCCCCAGGTGGCACAGGAGGACGAGCCGTTCGTCATCCAGGGTCTGCAGGTCAAGGACGTGGATGCGGGCAACGGCATCATGGAAGTGCGCCTCTCGGTGGAGCACGGCACCCTGACCCTGCCGGCCGGGAGCGGCGTGACCCTGACCGGCAACGGTACCGGCGATGTGGTGCTGACCGGCACCCTGGCGGATCTCAATGCCCTGCTCTCGGGCGGCGTCACCTATCAGGGCGACCCGGACTTCCATGGCAATGACGCCTTGACCATGGTGACGGACGATCGGGGCAATACCGGCAGCGGTGGCGCCCTGAGTGACACCGATGTGCTGCCCATCCTGGTACAACCGGTCAACGATGCCCCCGTCAACCAGCTGCCGACGACGCCCCAGGTGGCGCAGGAAGATCAGCCCTTCACCATTCACGGGCTGCAGGTGAGCGATGTGGATGCGGGCAACAGCCCCCTCTCTGTCACCCTCTCCGTGCTGCACGGCACCCTGGAACTGGTGGCGGGCAGTGGCGTGACGGTGAGCGGCAGCGGCAGCAACACCCTGGTGCTGAGCGGTTCCCAGGATGCCATCAATGCCTTGCTCGCAGGGGGCGTGACCTATCAGGGCGAGCAGGACTTCAATGGCCAGGATGCCCTGACCATGGTGACCAATGATCTTGGCAACACCGGCAGCGGTGGCCCCCTGAGCGATACCGACGTGCTGCCCATCGAGGTCGAGCCAGTCAATGATGCCCCTGTCACCCAGGTGCCGGGCTCATTGCAGGTGAAAGAGGATGGCTCCCTGTCGCTCACCGGGATCAGCGTGAAGGACGTGGATGCTGGCAGTGCGCCCATCTCCATGGTGCTGCGGGTGGAGCACGGTGTGCTGACCCTGCTGGGGGCGGCAGGCGCCGTCTCGGTGCAGGGGGCGGGGACCAGCGTGGTGACCCTGGTCGGGTCGCTCGATGATCTCAACGGTCTGTTGGCAGGCAACCTGCACTACGAGCCAGCCAGGGACTTCTGGGGTCAGGACAACCTGAGCATCACCACCTCGGATCAGGGCAATACCGGTGCCGGTGGCGTCATGACCGACAGCGCCCAGATTGCCATCCAGGTGACGGCCGAGCCGGACGATCCCCAATTGGGGGTCGGCACCCACGATATCCTTGCGTTGCAAGGGGCCTGGGTGCCGCTCAACCTCAGCGCCAGCGTGGTCAATCCGGCCCCGGGTGAGCTGTCGGTGCGGATCCAGAACCTCGGCAGCGCCCAGGTGGTGGACGAGCACGGCCAGAGCGTCGGCCACGCGGATGGCAACGACTGGTTGCTGCCGATGGACCAGTCCGTGCCCATCTACCTCAAGGATCTGCCGGCGGGGGATCATGCCCTCACCCTGAGTGCCGAATCCAGCCTGGGTGGCGGCACCCTGAGCTCGGCCACGGAGACCATCACCATCCACAGCCAGAGCGGTCACGATCTGCTGGGCTCGGATCAGGGGGACTGGCTGTTCGGCTCCTCCGGCAATGATCGCCTCCTGGGCGGCATGGGAGATGATGTGCTGCGGGGCGGTCAGGGCAATGACATCCTGACCGGTGGCGCCGGCAGCGATCTCTTCGTGTGGGGCAGTGGTGACGAGGGGACGACGGCCTCTCCGGCGATAGACACCATCACCGACTTCCGTCCCCAGGAGGGGGACAGGATCGATCTGGCGGACCTGCTCAAGGGGGTGACCGACAACAGCGTGGATGGCCTGCTGGGTCATCTCCAGGCATCGGTGACCAGCACCGGCAATGGCCTGAGTGACGTGAGCCTGTCGGTCTCCCCGGCGGGGGATGGCAATGTCACCCAGCAGATCACCCTGAAGGACGTGGATCTGAGTAGCTGGAACCTGAGCGGCTCCTCCTCTCACGACATCCTGCAATCCATGCTGGATCAGCACAGCCTGATCATCCAGCACCCCTGATGGGGTGAGATGATGCAAAGAGCCGGCGAATGCCGGCTCTTTTTTTGGCTGAATATGCTGGCTTGATATTTCCCGGTGGTGGTAATGGGAGGTGGATTTTAACGGGGTGGGTGTTGTTGCTGCTTTTCACTGTGTGGGTAGTTCAAACAACCAAAGGAATTCGCCGCCCGGGCCTCCCATCGGGCTGCCCGGGCGGCGTCAGGGCCTTGCCGCGCCGATCCCGGTCAATGCCGGCCAGAGGGGGCGCAGGCATTGACCGGGGCGTGTCGCTTCCAAGCCGGTGCCCGTGATGATGGGCGGACCGGGGGGATGGCGGTCAGGCCAGCGCCCGTGCCAGCAGGTGCACCGGGTGTTCGCAGCGAAACGCCGTGCTCATCTCGATCTGCCACTTGCAGGTCTCGCAGTCGGTGATGACCAGATCGGGCTTGAGCCGGTTTATCTGATCGAACAGCCCCTGGCCGATGGCCTGGCTGGTGTCGTAGTTCTCGGACTTGAAGCCGTAGGTGCCAGCGATGCCGCAGCACTGGGAGTCCAGCACCGTCACCTTGACGCCGGGGATGGCCCGCAGCAGCTCGAGGGTGTAGATGACGCCCCCCATCTTCTCCAGGTGGCAGGGGGTGTGGTAGGCGATGTGCAGATTGAGGGGCTTCATGGCCGGTTTGTTGCCCCGATCGAACTCGTTCCACAGGAAGCGGGTCACCAGGGAGATGCGATCCCGCACCTTGTGGTTGTCCTGCTCCAGCAGGTGGGGATATTCGTCCCGCAGGGTGAAGCCGCAGGTGGAGGAGGTGGCCAGCAGCGGCATCTCGTTGCCGAGCAGGGTGTTCTCCAGTTGCTGGATATTGAAGGCCGCCTGCTGCCTGGCCTTGTCCATGAAGCCGTTGGCAATCAGCGGCACGCCGCAGCACTTCTCTCGCGCAAGCAGCTGGACACCGATGTTCATGGCATTGAGCACCTGCACCAGCTCCTTGCCGAGTTGCGGGTGGTTGTAGTTCACATAGCAACCGTGGAAGTAGGCGATCTGGCGCGCAAAGCGGGCCTGAGTCGTTTTCTGCTTCTTGTACCAGCCGCGGAAGGTGCCTTGTGAATATTTGGGCAAGTCCCGGTGGGAGGAGACCCCCAGCGCCTTGTCCAGCACCTGCTTCATCGGCTTGAGGCCGGTGGTGAAGTTGACCACCGGGGCCATCAGGGTGGACATGCTGCCCATCAGATCCGTGTGGGAGAGCACGAACTCGCGGATCCCCGGTTTGAAGCCGCTGTACTGGTGCTTGGCCTTGGCGATGATGTCGCCGATGCGCACCCCGCTCGGGCAAGCCACTTCGCAGCGCTTGCAGTTGGTGCAGTACTTGAGGGCGCTGTCAAAGAGCTCGGGGCTCTTGATGCGCAGCCGCTCCCCATCCGGGCCCGCCTGCTTGGGGCCGGGGTAGGCCGGGTTGGCCTTGGCCACCGGGCAGTAGGCGGTACAGACGGTGCATTTGATGCACTGATCGAAAGTCTGGTTGGCATGATCCAGTAGCATGTCAGTTCTCCTCCCGTTGGGTGTGAAGGCACGGGATATGGGGCGAAATCATCATTGGGCTGAACTCAAAATGTGACCGGCGGCCTGCCAGCCGGTGGCGACAGCGACACCTGAGCCAGAGCCCCCCTTGGATTGGGCATCGTCGTGGGCCAGCACGCCGTGTCGTTGGAGTGGGAATATGTGATTCATCTCAGCCCTCCGCCAGAATATGGCCAGCGGCTTGCCAGCCGGTGGCAACGGCCACGCCGGAGCCGGAACCTTCTTTAATGGGGTCATAGTGCGCCAGCACGCTGCCGGCGCCGTAAAGGTTGGTGAGGGGTCTGCCGCCGCGCAGCACCCGCAGCCGCTCGTCGGTCTTGACCCCGAAGCCCATGAAGGGGTGGTGGTCGAACAGGCGGCGGCCGGCCCAGGCGTCGCGCTCGGCAAGGCTCAGTACGTCGGCATCGAAGATGGGTTCACGAATGCCCCCGAGGCGCGACTCCAGCCCGCGGCTGAAGAAGCTGCCGGAGGCGAGCACGAAGTGGTCCGCCTCGAACAGCTGATCCTCCCCGTGCTGGCTGTGCACCCCGATCACCTTGTCGCCGTCATAGCGGGCGCCCAGCACCCGCTCGCTGGTGAGGAAGGTGCCGCCAAGGGCCATGAAGCGGCGCTTGAGGGCCTCCTGCATCCGCATGCCGATGAGGGACGGCGGCATGGTGGCCACCTCCTTGATGGTGCAGCCGGTGCGCCGTTCCAGCTCGCTCAGACGCGGGCCGACCAGCCCCAGCGACAGGCAGGCGGGCAGCACGATATGGCGACAGCCGGGCACACCGCATCCCTGCACCATGCGGCTGATCTCGCGGGCCAGATCCGCCAGCAGGTCCTGCTGGTCAGGCCCCTGCTTGTCGAACAGGCGGGCGATGTCGGCGGAGCGAAACTCGTGGGGATTGCGGCTGAACTGGGCGAGCTGGGGCAGGCGAATTTCCCCGGTCAGGATGCGGCTGTGGGCAAAACGGGCGTGGGTCGCGAGATTCGCCGCCGCGAGCGCCGGGTGAAAATCGCGAAATCCCTCCAGGGTGGCGAGCAGGATGGCGTCCGGAGCGGGGGCATCGGTCATGCAGGCGCAAGTGTCGGGGGAGAGCCAGGTGGCTTTGAGGGTGCCGATGGGGGTCAGCCGCTGGTGGTTGTGTTCCTGGCGCATCAAGGGTAGCCCTTCTTCTGCGCAGTGGCGTTGCAGGTCGGCCAGACTCCCCTCGATATTCTGCATCCCCACCTTGCTGTAAGGGTGATCCGGATGGGCCGCCATGAAGGCGGGCAGGGCGGCGCGGGGATCCCCGTCGCTCTCCAGCAGATCCACCGAGCCGGAGGAGAAGTGCAGGGCGCTCTGGCCGGAGGCCATCAGCAGGGTCTTCTGGCCGGCCTCGGCGAGGCGCAGGGCTGCGGAGAGGCCCGCCATGCCGCCGCCGATCACGATGCTGTCAAATTTCATGGCTGCGCTCCTTGGTGTAATTGGCGGTGCTGGCATCGAGCGGGAAGGGGGGCTCGCTCACCAGGTGGGGGGCCGTCCACTCACCAAGGCCGAACAGCCCCTCGTAGATCCAGTAGGTAAATTCGGCTTCGCGCAGGGCATCGCCCCAGAGCACGGGCCGGGTACCCTTGTAGCGCTCCTCCAGGAACTGGCGCAGCATGACGCAGGCCTGACGACCGTCCGCCTTGCCGTACTCCTGCATCAGGCCGGCGGCGCGATAGGCGCACAGCTCCCCCTGACAGGGGCCCATACCCAGGCGGGTGCGGCGGCGCAAGTCCACCAGGTTGTCCACGTCGAGCTCCCGCAGGGCATATTCAATCTCGCCCGCGGTCACCATCTCGCACTCGCAGATGAGGGCGTTGGCCTTGGGGTTGTCGCGGAAAAAGGCGATGACCCGCTCGCCGTGGCGGTACTGGGCCGAGCCTTCGGCGGGTACCGAGAGACCGGGGGCGGAGACCTTCTCCGGATCCCGCGAGCCGGGCAGGCTCAGCTCGGCGGTGCGGCAGGGCTTGCTGTTGCCAAGCTTTTTGGCAAGCAAGTCGGTGGCCCATTCGGCCATCAGCCGGTAGGTCATCAGCTTGCCGCCTGTGATGGTGTTGAAACCCTGGAGGCCGTCACGTTCGGCGTGATCCAGCAGCACTATGCCGCGGCTGATGTTGCGGCCGGACTCGTCGCCATCCACTGCCACCAGGGGGCGAACGCCGGCGTAGGCGCGCAGCAATCGGGTGCGGGCCATGATGGGGGCCAGTTTTATCCCCTCGCGCAGCAGCACCTCCACCTCTTCGGGCTCGACGCTGAGCTGGTCAATCTTGTGGTAGTCGATGCGACTCGACGTGGTGCCGATGAGGGAGATGGTATCGCCCGGCACCAGGATGTCCGCGTCCGCCGGTTTGCGGCAGCGGTTGAGCACCAGCTGGTTGAGGCGGTAATCCATGATGAGCAGGGAACCCTTGGCAGGGAACATGCGGATGCCGAGGTCGGCATACTCGCAGATCTGCTGGCCCCAGATGCCGGCGGCGTTGATCACCTCCTGGCACTCCACCTCGAACGCTTCGCCGGTGCGGGTGTGGATGGCCTTGACCCCGTGCACCCTATCCTGGGTGCGAAGCAGCCCCAGCACCTTGCTGTGAGTGAAGATGCGGGCGCCGTGCTCTTTCGCGTCCAGCACGTTGGCAGCGGCCAGGCGGAAGGGGTCGACCGTGCCGTCCGGCACCTGGATGGCTCCGATCAGCGCCGGGTTGACGTTGGGTTCAAGGCGTAGCGCCTCGGCGGGATCCAGCTGGCGGGCGTCGATGCCCGCCAGGGCGCAGGCGTCCATGAAGGTATTTTGAAAATGGATGTCATCTTCCGGCAGGGTGATGAAGAGGCCGCCGGTGTCCTCGACGCAGTGGCTGGCGATCCGCTTGAGGATGCGGTTCTCCTGAATGCATTCGCGGGCGGACTCCTGATCCGTCACCGCGTAGCGGGCGCCGGAGTGGAGCAGGCCATGGTTGCGGCCCGTGGTGCCGGCGGCGATGTCGTCCCGCTCAAGCAGGATGCAGTCGATGCCGCGCAGCGCGCAATCGCGCATGATGCCGGCGCCGGTGGCGCCCCCCCCTATGATGACGACTTGTGTGGTGATTCTTTTCATTCGTGCCCGTCTCATCTCTTCCAGATGAGGCCAGTGTGGCGCCTCCACGACGTAAAATGTTTGATATGGGCCAAATTAATGTTCGTAAACGCTCATTAAATGTGAGGTGATGAGCGAAATGTGATGAACCTCACGTCACCGTCGAGGCGGGCAGGGGAAAGCATGACGGGAGGGGAGAAGGCCAGCCCGGGGGCTGGCCAGAGGGCGGCGTGGGGGAAACCTCAGCCGCAGCACTTCTTGAACTTCTTGCCGCTGCCACAGGGGCAGGGGTCGTTTCGCCCGACCCGCAGCGGCGCCGGATCCTGCTCGCCGTCGGTGTAGACCCAGCGCCCCTGATGGCGCACGAAGCGGGAGCGCTCATGAAGGCAGTAACGTTCGTCCCCCTCCAGGAACCAGGCTTTGAATTCCACCATGCCGAGGATGTCATCGGGGCCGCCCTGGCTGGCGAGGATCTCGAGGCCATCCCAGCGGGTGTCGGTCGATGAGAGGTCGGCCACGGTCAGCCCGTTCAGATAGTCCGGGTGCCAGCTGTGTACCAGATATTCTCCCAATCCCAGCACGAAGGCGCTGTAGCGGGATCGCATCAGCTGCTCCGGGGTGGCGGCGGGCTGGCCTGCGTGGAGTACACCGCAGCACTTGGCAAGAAAAAGAGAGGAACCGCAAGGACATAGGTTCATGAGTCAGCTCATCTGGTCGATAATTAAAGGTGGCGGGATTGTAGCGAACGCACTTCCCTTTCGGCCAGCTTCCCATGCCGTTTAGGCAGACATCATGCAGCAATGAACACAGCACAAAGGGTGACACAATGACACTTAAGCAGAAGATCCTGTTACTGGGGGCCATCCCCGTGCTGCTGATGGCCCTGGTGGTCAATCTCAGCAACTACCTGGTGGCCAGGAGCGATCTGGAGTCGGATTTGGTGGTGGCGCGGGAGAGGGCAATCAAGGAGCGCAAGGCGCTGCTCAGCAGTTATCTGATGCTGGCCAAGACGGCCATCGAGGGCAGCTACGGCAAGCCTGACAGTCCCGAAGTGCGCCAGCAGGTGAAGGAGATATTGCGGCCGCTGCGCTATGGCAGCGACGGCTACTTCTTCGTCTACGACTATCAGGGCAATACCGTGCTGCTGCCGACCCGGCCCGAGATGGAGGGGAAGAACCGCTGGCAGGACAAGGATACCAAGGGTGCCTTCCTCATTCAGGGGATCATCAAGTCGGCGCGGGAAGGAGATGGTTTCTCGGAGTACTGGACCAACAAGCCCTCTATCGGGCGGGATGCCCCCAAGCTCTCCTTCAACCTGGTGCTCGACAAATATCAGTGGGTCGTGGGCACGGGCTTCTACATCGATGACATCGACAACGAGCTGGCCACCCTGCGCAGCGAGCGGGAGGAGACCATGTATGGCTCCCTGAAAACCGGGGTGCTGTTCATCCTGGTGATCCTGGGGGTGACCCTGGCGGCCACCGTGGTGATCGGCAACCGGGTCACCCGTCCGCTGGCGGATGCGGTCGCCGCACTCAACGACATCGCCGACGGGGACGGGGATCTGACCCAGCGCCTCAAGGTGCAGAGCAAGGACGAGGTGGGGCAGCTGGCCGCCGCCTTCAACCGCTTCGTCGAGCGGATCCAGTCGGTGGTGAGCCAGGTGGGGGAGACCAGTCACCAGTTGCTGGGGGCCGTGGATCGGCTGCATAGCCTGAGCGAGCATGCGGACAGGCAGATGCAGGGCCACGGCAAGGAGACGGATCAGGTGGTGACCGCGGTGACCGAGATGAGCTCCACCGCCCAGGAGGTGGCGGCGAGCGCCTCCAACGCAGCCAGCGCCACCAGCGATGCGGCCCGCGAGTCCGATGCGGCCCGCGGCGTGGTGAACAGCGCCATCGGCAGCATCAACCGGCTGGTGGACGAAGTGCATGTGGCGGCCGGGGTCATCGAGCAGCTCGCCCATGAGACCGGCAAGATAGGCTCCGTGGTGGAGGTCATTCGCGGCATCGCCGATCAGACCAACCTGCTGGCTCTCAACGCCGCCATCGAGGCGGCCCGGGCGGGCGAGCAGGGGCGCGGCTTTGCGGTGGTGGCGGACGAGGTGCGATCCCTCGCGGGCCGTACCCAGCAGAGCACCAAGGAGATCAACGAGATGCTCCAGCGCCTGCAGGGCGGGGTGAAGCAGGCGGTGGAGGTGATGCAGGCCAGCGAGGCACGCAGCCAGGAGACGGTGCAGGAGGCGAGCCACATCGCCAGCTCCCTGGACAGCATGGTAGCGGCGGTCGGCACCATCAACGACATGAACATCCAGATCGCCACGGCCGCCGAGGAGCAGCACGCGGTCTCCGAGGAGATCAACAAGAACCTGGTGGCCATCCAGCAGATCGTCAGCGAGCTGACCGAGGCGTCCGGGGAGTCCAGCACCACCACCCGCGCCCTGGCAGGCACGGGTGACAAATTGCGCCAACTCGTCTCCCGCTTCCGTTACTAATCACATTTTTGCCGTCTGGACAGGATTTCCAGACGGCAAATTTGGGGATCGGCGCAGAATGTGTGAAAATCGCGCCATTCGTTCCTTTCGTTAGCCCCAACCCTATGAATGAGATCGTGAAAGGCAGTATCGATTTGATCCGTCAGCTCAACTACGGCCTGGTGTATGCCAGCCTGGAGGAGCACAAGGAGCTGTCCCGTACCGATCTGTCCCGTCTGACCGGCCTGTCGCCGGCCAGCATCACCAAGATCACCCGCGAGCTGCTGGACGGCGGCCTGGTGGTCACCTGCGGCGAGAGCTCGGTGGGGCGTGGCCGTCGCCAGACCCTGCTGCGCATCAACGAGCGCCGCTTCCAGTTTCTCTCCATGCGCCTGGGGCGCGGCTATGTGGACATGGCCCTGTTCGATCTCGCGGGTCACTCCCTGGCACGCCATCGCCATGTCTTCAACGAGGCGGAGCGTGCCGAGCTGCTGGCCAGCCTGGTGCGGGCCATCGAGGGCTTTTTGCCCAAGAAGGCGCTGCGTCTGGCCTGCATCGCCCTCTGCCTGCCCGGCCAGGTGGAGCGCCACTCCGGCATGGTCAAGCATTTTCCCTATTACGATCTGCGCAACTGGCCCCTCGGTCCCACCCTGCAGGAAGCCTTCTCGGTACCCGTGCTGGTGAGCGGCGACGTGCGCACCTGGATCCAGGCCGAGCGGGAGTGGGGCGCCGCCAGGAACTGCTCGGATGCGGTGCTGGTGTTCGTGCACAACGACATCGGGGTCGGCATGGTGGTCAATGGCCAGCTCATCGAGAGCGAGTCGGCTCTGCTCGGGGATCTCAGCCACCTGCAGCTCGAACCCTATGGCCAGCGCTGCTACTGCGGTGGCTTCGGCTGCGCCTGCACCCTCGTGACCAATCAGGCGCTGGAGGCGCAATATCGGGAGCTGCGCGAACGGATGCAGGAGTTCGATCTGCCCGAAAGCGTCACCATCCGCGAGCTGTGCGAGCTGGCGCTGGCCGGCAACAGCCTGTGTCAGGACATCCTGCACCAGGCTGCAGGCCGCCTTTCCCGGGTGCTGGCGAACCTCATCTGCCTGCTCAATCCGGGCAAGCTGCTGCTTGGGGGGGAGATCACCCGGGCCGATCGACTGCTCTTCCCCATGTTGCACCAGTCCCTGGCAAGCCAGTTGCCCGCCGAGTACCTGGTGCGCCTGCAGATTGAATCCACCCACTTCTACGAAGATCCCACCAAACCCACCTCGGTGCAGGTGCACAAGGCCCTGCGCGATGGCAGTCTGCTGCTCGACTTGTTGCGAGGCGACAAGGAGGCATGAGGCTCGGGTTGCAAGGACGCTTCCTGCTCATTCTCTGTCTGGTCAGTCTGTTGCAACTGGTGTTGCTGAGCGGGGCCAGCTACTACTATGTCGCCGAGCAGCGCTACCGGGAGGTGGGGGATCAGGCCCTGGACGTGGCACGGCTGGTGGCGCGAGAGTCCGGCATTATTGCCGGGGTGAAGCGGGCGGACACGGTGCGCCTCAATGCCCTGGTGGAGCGGATCCGAACCGAGGTCGGGGCCAGCTACATCGTCATCGGGGACAGGCAGGCCACCCGCCTGGCACACCCCAATGCGGACCGGATTGGCAAACCCATGGTGGGGGATGATCCCGAGCGTGCCCTGCAGGGGGAAGCCTATATCTCCAGGGCCCAAGGGTCCCTTGGGGTCTCGGTGCGCGGCAAGGGGCCCATCCGTGACGAGATGGGCAAGATCATCGGGGTGGTGTCGGTCGGCTATCTGGTGCGGGACATCGATGCGGATCTGCAGGACTATTTGCGCTTCGGCCTGGCCATGACCTTGCTCATCGTGCTGCTCAACAGTGTCGCCGCCGCCTGGCTGGCCCGACGCTACAAGAAGGCGATTTTCGGCTTTGAACCCGAGCAGATGGGGCGTCTCTATGCGGAGCTCGACTGTACCCTGCGCACGGTGCGCGAGGGGATCCTCACCATCGACGAGCAAGGGCGCCTCACCTCCCTGAACCCCAACGGCATCAAGCTGCTGCGCCTGGACGACACCACCGCCAGGAGCGCCATTGGACAGCCCATCGGTCACCTGCTGCCGGGCAGTCGCATGCTCTCCATCCTGCAAGAGCAGACCCCCCAGTTTGACGAGGAGATAGTGCTCAACGGCCAGTCTCTCATCGTCAACCGCTTGCCGCTGGTGCGCGAGGGCAAGCTGATCGGCGCCGTGTCGAGTTTTCGGCGCAAGGACGAGCTGGCGGAACTCAGTGCCCAGCTCTCCCAGGTGCAGGCCTACAGCGATCTGCTGCGGGTGCAGACCCACGAGCACAACAACCAGCTCGGGACCATCGCCGGCCTCATTGAGCTCGGTGCCACCCGGGAGGCGCTCGCCTTCATCGGGCGGGAGGCGGCCACCGAGCAGACCCTGCTCGGCTTCCTGATGGGGGCCATCGCCAAACCCAAGGTGGCGGGGTTGCTGCTCGGCAAATACCACAGGGCCCACGAGCTCGGTCTTGAGCTCGTGATCGATCCCGATGCCCGTCTGCACGATATTCCTGCCCGTGTCAGCGGTTCCCAGCTGGTAACGGTGCTGGGCAACCTCATCGACAACGCCTTCGAGGCGACCCGCCGCCACGGTGCGCCCTATCAGCCCATCCGGGTTTCCCTGAGCGATCTGGGGCAGGATCTGGTGCTGGAGGTGGAGGATGGGGCTGGCGGCATCGACCCGCAGTTGGCGGACAGGTTGTTCGAACAGGGGGTCAGCAGCAAGCCCGAGCCAGGACACGGTATCGGGCTCTCCCTGGTGCGCAAGACCCTGGATGCCCTGCAGGGGGAGATCACCATCGAAGCCACGACGCAGGGAAGTTGCGTCGTCTGTTACATTCCCAAGGAGGTGTGAGTGATCAAGATCCTGATCGTCGAGGATGATCCCGCCATTGCCGAGATCCACCGCCGCTTCGTGCAGCGCCTCGCCGGTTTTGAGGTGCTGGGGGTGGCGTTGACCCTGTTCGATGCCAGGGAGCAGATAGGGATCCTCCGGCCCGATCTGGTGCTGCTGGATGTCTGGTTGCCCGATGGAGAGGGGTTCTCGCTCTTGAGAGAGTTGCGCCAGGCGGGGGCGAGTCTGGATGTGATCCTGCTCACCGCGGCGCGGGAAGCCGCTGCCCTGCAGGAGGCGATGCGCCTCGGGGTGGTGGATTTCATCTTGAAGCCCGTGGTGTTCGAGCGGCTGCGCGACACCCTGGAGAAGTACCGTCAGAGCATCGCCGCCCTGGCGGCGTTGGCCGACATCGACCAGCAGGCGGTGGACACCCTGTTCGGTACGCCGTTGCAGCAGGTGGCGGCAGAGGGACTGCCCAAGGGCATCGATGCTCTCACCCTGCAGCGGGTGCTGACGGCCCTGACTCCGGAGGCCGCCAGTGCCGAGGAGATAGGCAGTCGGATAGGGGTGAGCCGGACCACGGCGCGCCGCTATCTGGAATTTCTGGTGGGGCAGCAACTGGCGAGCCCCGAGCTCGAATATGGCACCGTCGGGCGGCCGGAGCGGCGTTACCGCAAGCCGTGATCCGGTCGCCCGGAATCTGTTGTCCAGACAAGAAAAGAGCGCCTTTCGGCGCTCTTTTTATCAGGGTTTGCTTCCCGTGGGCATCAAGGTCTCTGCGCGTGATGGTCAGGGTTCAGAGGTGGCAGAGGCTCATCGATTCAGTGGCTGGTGGCAGGCTCCCCCTTGGGGGCCCGGCGAGCCTGCCACCACTGCCAGACGGGCAGCAGCAACATGGTCAGGGTGATCACCGTGAAGGCGAGGGTGATGGGGCGCTCCCACAGGAAGCTCAGGCTGCCGTCGTTGATCACCAGGGCCCGGCGCAGGTTGTCCTCCAGCATGCCTCCCAGGATGAAGCCGAGCAGCATGGGGGCCATGGGGAAGGTGAGCAGGCGCAGGCCGATGGCGATCAGTGCAACGATGGCCATCACATGGATGTCCATGGTGTTGAAGGAGACCAGATAGACCCCGGTCAGGGAGAACAGCAGCACCATGGGGATGAGCACGGGGCGCGGCACCGCCAGTACCCGGGCCAGGTAGGGGATGAGGGGGAGGTTCAGGATCAACAGCACCACGTTGCCCAGATACATGGAGATGATCACCGACCAGAAGACGTCCGGATGCTCCATGAACAGACGCGGGCCCGGCTGGATGCCGTAGGCCACCAGGGCGCCCAGGATGAGGGCCGTGGTGCCGGAGCCCGGGATCCCCAGGGTCAGCAGGGGCACGAAGGAGCCGGTGGAGGCGGCGTTGTTGGCCGCTTCCGGGGCGGCCAGGCCGCGCAGGCTGCCCTTGCCGAACTGCTCCTGGCGCTGCTTGCCGGCGATGTTGCGCTCGGCCCCATAGGCCATGAAGGCGGCGATGGTGGCACCGGCTCCCGGCAGCACGCCGATGAGAAAGCCCAGCACCGAGGAGCGGGCGATGGGGGGCGCGATCTCCCTGACCTCTTCCTTGCTGAGCTTGAGGCTGCCGAGCTGCTGCATCTGCCTGGCCTCTTCCTCGCTGTTGTCCTTGCTGGGGCGCAGCACTGCCATCAGGATCTCTGCGAGGGCAAAGGTGGCCATGGCCAGCAGCAGGAAGGAGAAGCCGTCACGCAGATCCGGCAACCCGAAGGTGAACCTGTCCACCCCGACGCTGCGGTCGATGCCGATGGTGGAGATCATGATGCCGAACAGCGCCATGATCAGCGCCTTGAGCACCTGCCCCTTGCCGGCAAAGGCCGCCACGGCGGAGAGGCCCAGCACCATGAGGGCGAAGTAGTCCGCCGACTGGAAGGAGAGGGAGACCTTGGCGAGCAGGGGCGCCGCCACCATCAGCATGATGGCGGAGAGGGTGCCGCCGGTGAAGGAGGCGTAGGCGGCGATGGCCAGCGCCTTGCCCGCCTGTCCCTTGCAGGCCAGGGGATAGCCGTCGAAGGCGGTGACCACGGTGGCGGAGCAGCCGGGGGCGTTGATCAGGATGGAGGAGGTGGAGCCCCCGAAGATGGCGCCGTAATAGACCCCCGCCATCAAGATGATGCCGGAGGCCGGATCCAGGCCATAGGTGATGGGGATCATCAGGGCGATGGCGGTGACCGGGCCAAGGCCCGGCAACATGCCGATAAAGGTGCCGATGAAGCAGCCAAGCACCACCATCATCAGGTTGACCGGCAGCAGTGCGGTGCCGAGTCCTTGCAAGATTCCGTCTAACATGGTGACTCCTTAGAAACCGAGCAGGGTGAACAGGCGACCCGGCTCCAGATAGACGTTGAGCCCCTTGGTGAGCAGGGCCCAGAAGCCGATGGAGAAGGGGACGCTGATCATCAGGCCGTAGCGCAGGCTGGGCTCACCGAGCACCCGGATGCCCACGCTCAGGAAGGCGATGGTCGAGAGCACGAAGCCAAACCAGGTGAGCCCCAGTCCGTAGATGACCATGAGCCCGAGCAGGATGAAGACCCGGCGCCAGTCCCCCTCTTCCCGGCGCAGGGGCTCGCCCCCGGGGAAGAGCACCAGCAGCAGGGAGAGCAGCGCCCCGATCCCGGCCAGGGCATAGGGCAGGGTGCTGGCGGTGAAGGGTTCGTATTCGTCGCCGGGGTAGCCCGGTATCTCGGTGGCGTAGTAGCCATAGGCGAGGGAGAGCAGCAGAAACAGCAGACCCCCCAGTCGCTCCTTGGTAATGTTCATCTTTTGACTCCAACATGAGCGGCGGGCCTGCGCCCGCCTGCGATGGGACAGCGAGGGTTATTTGATGAAGCCGAGCTCGCGCATCAGGCCGCCGATCTGCTGCTCCTGGCCGTCAAGGAAGGCGGTGAACTCGGGACCGGACTGGTAGAGGTTGGTCCAGCTGTTGCGGCTGCGGACCACTTCCCACTCCGGCTTGTCGTACATCTGCTTGAGCAGGGCGGCAAACTCGGCGGATTTCTCCGGGCTGATGGTGGGGGAGGCGAAGTAACCGCGCCAGTTGGCGAAGACGGTGGGGTTGTTCTGCTCGCTGAAGGTGGGGATCTGCTCCGCCCCCGGCAGGCGTTTGTCGGAAGTGACCCCGAGGATCCGCATCTGGCCTGACTTGACCGCTTCCATTGCCTCGCCAAAGCCGGTGGAGATGGCCTGGGTCTCACCCGCCAGCACGGCGGCCATGGCGCTGCCGCCGGCATCGTAGGCGACGTAGCGCAGCTTGCTGGCGTCGGCACCGGCGTTCTTGAAGGTCAGGGCGGCGACCAGGTGATCCAGGCTGCCACGGGCGGAGCCCCCGGCGATCTTCACCTTGGCCGGGTTCTCCTCGTAGGCTGCCAGCAGCTGGGCCCAGTTCTGATAGGGGGAGTCCGCTTTCACCGCCAGTGCCTGGTAGTCGGCGATGATGGCGGCCACTGGCGTCAGGTCACGGAAGGACTGGGGCAGCTCCTTGGAGAGGGATTTGACGATGATGGGGGTGGAGTTGACCATCAGGGTCTTGTCGGACTGGGCCGAGGTCTCGATGAGGTGGGCGATGGCCTTGGCGCCGCCACCGGCGGACATGTTCTGGTAGGAGACGGTCTTGACCAGACCGGACTTGGCCAGCACTTCACCGGTGCCGCGGGCCGTGGTATCCCAGCCGCCGCCGGCGCCGCCCGGGATCAGGAAGTGGACTTCGTTGATCTGGGCGTGGGCGCCGACGCTCAGTGCGAGCAGGCTACCGATCAGGGTGCGTTTGAGGGTTCCTTGCAACATGGTGCTCTCCTTGTGATTGTTGCAAGAAGGTTAATTAATCATGTCTGGCTGGAAAACAATCTGACCGTAATGGCTATTAAGGCTGTTGTGACCATTGTGTTCATTCTGGTCACGGGCCACAGAAGGATGTGCACAGAGACGAGGCGCCATGGGCGCCTCGTCCGGCAAGGATCACTGGGTCGGTTTCGCCGCCGATGTGCTGATGTCCTCCTTCGCCTCCTGTTTCAGGGCATCGCTCGCCTGCTGGCGCAGGGCCACCTGCTCCATCACCAGCTTGTAGGCGATGTAGTACTTGTAGATGTTGCCCACATAGGTGACCGTCTCGGGGCCGATTTTCTCCGCCGCCACGTACTCGACATTGTGGAACCAGACGTTGGGATCCAGCCCCCGTTTTCTGGCCTCGGTGCGGAGCCGCGCCACCCGGGCGGGGCCGGCATTGTAGGAGGCGAACGAGAAGAGGGCCTTGTCGAGGGCGGTCATGGGCTCGTCCGCATAGTAGTGATCGATCATCCAGCGCATGTATTTGACGCCGCCGTGAATATTGGGCTCGAGCTTGCGGATGTCGCCGACCTTCAGCCCCTTGCCGGTGGCGGGCATGATCTGCATGATGCCGATGGCGCCCACATGGCTGCGGGCCTGGTGGTTGAGGGCTGACTCCTGGTAGCCCTGGGCCGCCATCAGCAGCCAGTCCATGTCATAGCGTTCGCCATATTCACGGAACAGCTCGACCACCTGCAGGAATTTCTTGCGCTCCGCCTCGGCGGCGGCGCTTTTGACGAACTTGTTCTGCTTGAGATAACGGGCCAGGATCTCGTCCCCCGTCGCCTTGCCGCGCAGCGCCTTTATCTGCTCGTTGAGCATGGCGAGCAACTGGGGGCTCTCCTTGCGCACCGCCCAGGCGATGACGCCCCCCTCCCGGAACACGGGGGTGTCGTGAATGGTGATCCCGGGGAAAATCTTTTTCCAGAAGCGGGCCTTGTGCTCGTCCATGACGATGAAGGGGAGCAGGCCTGCGTTCACCATCTCCACCAGATCTTCATCTTCGAGCACCTCCGAGGCGGGTTGGAGGTCGATGAGGGGCTCTCCCGCCGACTTGCGGGCCTGGTTGTAGGCGAGCAGGCTCTCGTAGTAGCTGGAGGAGGGGCGTACGAAGACGCGCTGGCCCCCGAGATCGGCGGCGCTTTCCACCTTGGGGGAGAGGGGTCCGGAGACGAGCAGCTCCCGCACGTTTTCAAGCAGGGGATCGGTGAAGGCGATACCCTGTTGCCTGCGTTTGTCCGTGATAGTGAGGTTGGCGGCGGCGATGTCGCCTTTGCCTTCAATGAGGGAGGCCAGCAGGGCTTCCCGGGCCACGGGAATGAAGACGAAGTGCACCTTGAGGTGGCGTTTGATCGCCTTTTTCTTGCGCAACTGTTCGTTGAGGCGCTTTTCCACCTGCATGAAGGCATCGTAGGTGGCCCCCCGTTGCACGCCCTTGGTGATGAAGAACCCTGTCTTGTTGTAGGTGGTGAGCACCCTGATGGTGCGCTGCTCCAGCATGACGTCGAGATCTCCCAGCCTGGGTTTGGCAAGCTCGTCGTTTTCAAAGCTCAGGGCGCTTTTCTCCGTCCCTGCTTCGGGGGCCACCTGCTTGCCGGATTCGGCCCCCCAGGCTGGCGTCAGGGAGCAGAACCACCAGATCACAATCATCCATGCGCGTTTCATCACTTACACCTCGCTCGTTTTATTGAGTGTAAGTGGCACCTTGTAGAGGATTTAGCTTATTGGGTTTGATAGACCCGTCCCCATAGCACGATTTTCACTATTCCATCCAGGAGTGCCCGCCCATGAAAAAAGGAGCCTCGAGGCTCCCTTTTTTCATGGGCGGGCAGGTACTCTGCGGC
>NZ_JBFOCW010000091.1:0-4023 GCF_040908005.1 Aeromonas sp. s1(2024)
GGCCACTGCTGCCACAAACGGCGTCTTGCCTGCCGCGCCCCGACCCCGTTTGCCACCACGGCGCTCGCCACCCCAGTAGACATCATCGAGCTGAATGATGCCGCTGATGGGCTGCTTGTCATCGGACTCTTTCATGGCTTGCAGCAGCTTGTGCTTGAGCATCCAGGCGGTGTCATATTTGACGCCCAACTGGCGCTTTAGCTCCATTGCTGACAAGCCTGTTTTGGTTTGTGACAACAGGTGCATTGCCAGAAACCACTTGGTCAGTGGGAGCTTGGTGTTTGCGAAAATCGTGTTTCCAGTCAATGACATCTGGTGACGGCAGTGATTGCATTGCCACACACGTGGCCGCCTTCTCAGGCGACAACAGGTCTTGTTGGCACATTCAGGGCAGACAAAGCCGTTAGGAAAACGCCAAGTGAGGTGTCCTGACAAGATCGGACAGTCCCGGATCAAGCTGCCTGAGCAGTTCTCCAATACCTCTTGTTAAACTCCGCCGGGCTGACATTGCCAAGTCGTGAATGCCGACGCTGGCGGTTGTAAAAAATCTCTATGTATTCCTGAATCGCTGCCTTGGCCTCCGCTCTCGTCTCGAATCTATGGTGGTGAACCAGTTCATTTTTAAGAGACCCCCAGAAGCTTTCTATCGGGGCATTGTCGAAGCAGTTCCCCTTGCGTGACATGGAGGTCTGCATGCCAAATTGTACCTGGAGAGCCCGGTAAGCCTTGGCACAGTACTGACTGCCCCGGTCTGTGTGATGAATAAGCCCAACGGGTGGCCTCTTCTGCTGCACAGCCCGAAACAGCGCCTGACTGACCAACCCGGTGGTCATTCGCTCTCCCATCGCATAACCCACTATCTCACAGGTAAACACATCCTTGAGACCAGCCAGATAAAGCCAGCCTTCGTCGGTGGCGATATAGGTGATATCACCGGTCCAGACTTCGTTGGGCTTCGTCGGCGCAAAGACCTGACCAAGGAGATTCTCCGCCACGGGCAGGGAATGAGCAGAATGGGTTGTCGCCTTGAATTTGCGCTTTTGTTTGCAAGACAACCCCATTTCACGGCGCAATCGCCCAATCCGGTCCCGCCCAGCGTAAAATCCTTCGGCGGCCAACTCAGCTTGTAAACGCGATGCGCCATAGGTCTGGCGCGTCTTGCTGTGAGCAGCCCGAATGGCGACCTTGAGTCGTTCATCTTCTTGTTGGCGCTGTGACGGTGGACGGTGGCGCCAGTGGTAGAAGCCCGCACGAGAGACCTCCAGCACACGACAGATAACGGAAATGGGATAGATGTCCTGTTGGTTGGCTATCCACGCGTACTTGGCAGTGACTCCTGAGCAAAGTACGCGGCGGCCTTTTTTATGATGTCGCGCTCCATGTTGGCTTGTGCGAGAGCTTTGCGTAGCCGGGCCACTTCAGCCTCCAGCTCGGCGACAGAACGCGCTCCGGGAATGGCCGATGTATCCTTTCCTCCTTTGGCAGCGACCACCCAGTTGCTCAGTGTGCCTTTGGCAATACCCAACCTTCTGGCGGCTTCAGCTTGGCCAAGGCCTTGCTCCAACACCAGTCGAACCGCCTCTGCCCGAAACTCTGGTGAATAGTGTTCTCTCGATTTCATTCAATACCCCCGATTGTCTCATCGTAACAATCGGGACTGTCTGTGAAAATCAGGATACCTCATGCACACATCGTTCAGATCAGCGGTGAAAGCTATCGTTTGAAAGAGAAACGCAAAGCGGGGGCCACACCCAAAACCAATTAACCCCATGTCCGGGTGGATCACTTTTCAATCGGCGAAATTAGCCAGAGTGGATCAGTTTTCGGTCGGCGTTGACACATAGTCCTTGAGAAACTCAAACAGGCTGTAGCCTTTCTGGAATTGGATTTTGCTTTTGGCCATGATCTCGCACCTCGATAACTGTACGTAAGATCAGTATAGTTCGTGGTAACTGACTGCTAATCATGGGTAATCAGGTTGTTCATTGGCGACAATATATTGCTTAGTAACCACAAAGTAACTGCCACTTTGCAGGTTCAAATTTTCAGCGTGCATAGATCCGGCATAGCTCTTGTAGAGCCGCGAGATCTGGAACTTTGATACAGGCTGCTGCATGTCCTTCGTACAGTTCAGGGGCGCAAGATTTCAAATTACTATTGCGAGTTTGTTCTGGTTGATAATCTGTTCGTTGGAGTATCCGCAAGGTTGGGTTCGAGAGCCAGCTCCCTTGTTGCACAAAAATTGTGATGCCCTGATTCTCCAGTATCAAGGGAAAGTGCGAACAAGTATCCCACGAACAAAAAATGAAAATTTTAGTCATTTAATATCAATGGGTTACCAGTAAATGCTCTCGTGCCATATGACTTATTCGCACCTTCCCTAAGGCATTGAATTCGGTTCTCACCCCTGTCAGGAATTGTTGCTGCGTTTGCTTCATCTCAACAAAGCCATGGCGAGCCTCACTGGCAGCCTGTTCGAACCGCTCCGCTCCCTGCAGCAGGCCATCTTGCAATCTGGCCAGCATTTCGGCTTGTTGCTTGAGTTGATCAGTAAGTGCAGCATTTTGGCTACCGGCTTGCTCAATTTGTTGTGTCACTTGTTCCAAGCGCTGCCCCAGTAGATCGGCGGCAGAACGGACATTGGTGGAGAGCAGGCCTAGCTGATTGGCACTGCTGTCCATATGCTTGCTGCTCTCTAAATCCCAGGGTAGCAACAAAGGCCTTTAGAGGCCGATTGCCGCGGCGGATAATGGTGAAATCGACCTGCATCTGTTTACCGGGGGCCGTTTCAAAACGGACGATGGTGCCAGAGGCGTCATGGCGCAGAGGCGATAACCAGGCCTTGAGCTGGGAGAGCCCGCCAGTGTAACCATGCTCTCGCAGTTCCCTGAGCAGAACCGTCGCCGGGATCCAGTGTGGCTTCGCTGCCTGGATACGCGCTTGCAGATAGGGTTTAAAAGGATCGAGCTTGGTTGGTCGGGCTGCTCGGTTGGGATAGATTGGCAGGCCCGGGTTGCGCAGATACTTGCGAACCGTGTTACGGGACACCCGCAATTGCTGGGCGATAGCCCGGATGCTCATGCCCTGACGGGCCAACACTCTGATTTCCACTGATAACTCCTGGGTCAACATGGGCGTGGCTCAAAAGCCACGATCTTGGCCCAGGTGGGTCAACTTTACTCCGGCGTTAGTGGGTCATTTTTACATCGGCGGTGACAGCCACGACTGCATGCCCCAATTCAACCAACATGCTCTTGAGGTCAAAACGATGATTAAACCGGAAGCAGTATTCCGCAAGATGCCTTGGTAAATGCTTCGCTCCGAGCGTATGGCAACTGCCCCGCAGCGAGTTTTTCACATTTCCTATCATCGTGTTTACCCAGTTGAATGCCGGATGATCCAGCCAGTCCAGGTTGCCCCCGGTGACAACACCCAGGTGCTCACAATTGGCCTCCTTGACCGCTTTGAAACAGGCCAATCCATCGGATATCACCGCGCTACCACTGGCAATATGCCGTTTTGCCCAATCAGCAACGGACTTGGTTTTGAAACCATCGACCACCGTCATCCGCATCTTGATTGGATGTCCTTCCTTGTTCAGGGCCACTGCTGCCACAAACGGCGTCTTGCCTGCCGCGCCCCGACCCCGTTTGCCACCACGGCGCTCGCCACCCCAGTAGACATCATCGAGCTGAATGATGCCGCTGATGGGCTGCTTGTCATCGGACTCTTTCATGGCTTGCAGCAGCTTGTGCTTGAGCATCCAGGCGGTGTCATATTTGACGCCCAACTGGCGCTTTAGCTCCATTGCTGACAAGCCTGTTTTGGTTTGTGACAACAGGTGCATTGCCAGAAACCACTTGGTCAGTGGGAGCTTGGTGTTTGCGAAAATCGTGTTTCCAGTCAATGACATCTGGTGACGGCAGTGATTGCATTGCCACACACGTGGCCGCCTTCTCAGGCGACAACAGGTCTTGTTGGCACATTCAGGGCAGACAAAGCCGTTAGGAAAACGCCAAGTGA
>NZ_JBFOCW010000092.1:0-53921 GCF_040908005.1 Aeromonas sp. s1(2024)
CCGGGGGTCGCGGGTTCGAGTCCCGTCCGCTCCGCCACTAAATTGAAAGGCCTTCCCTATCGGGAAGGCCTTTTTGCTTTCTGGCGTCTGGATAAGGGCTCAGGGAACAAGAGGCTACCACCAGGGCTGCGACTTGCCACTGACAACTCGATCCCGCTCTGTTGTCCTTTGTGCTTGAGCCGGACTTTGTCCGTCTCTGCGTCCGTTATGCCACTAACAAGAAGCCCAGTCGACAGACTGGGCTTTTTTTAGTCTCCACGGTCTCCTCTTCGATCTTCGCAGCAGAAGCATTGCCTTCTTGAGCCGTGAGCTTGCTAGTAATAGACGCAGAGCCAGACGGTTGTCTCGGTCGGATGGGTCCACTCCACCCGGTGCTGAAGGTGCGCCGGGATGTTGATGTAATCCCCCGGCCCCAGATGGACGCGTTCCTGTACCCCGGTATCCGGTGTGATGAAGACCAGGATGGCCTCTCCCTGCACCAGCAATACCCATTCGTGTTCATCCTGATCGAACCACTCTCCGGTAGGGGTCTGCTGCCCCTGGGAGAGAATGCGCTCGATACGAACATTGTTGGTACTGACCAGATCCGCGAACACTTCACTGGGCAGGGGGGAGGGGATCCGGCCAAGCAGGTTGCCTGTGTGCATGGGCTTCTCTCCGGTAGATGGGAACGTGGCTAGCTAAGAGTGTAGAAGCTTGGGATGGGCCGCTCTCATGGAAAATGAGGCCTCCAACGAGCCTTTTTATGAAAAACTTCGGGGAAATGGGGGCTTATCCGCTGCAATCTCGTCAAATTCTTGCTATTTTGCGCGCCAGAAAGCAAACGATTTCCTTCACACTTTCAGGATGAACTATGGCAACGCAACAAACGACGGCCCGCGCCGGCAATGGCGGGTTTCTGGATTCCTATTTCTCCATCAGCCAGCGTGGCAGCACGGTGCGACAGGAGCTGCTGGCCGGGTTGACCACCTTCCTGGCGATGGTCTACAGCATCATCGTCGTGCCGAACATGCTGGGCGCAGCCGGTTTTGAGCAGGGCCCGGTGTTTGTGGCGACCTGTCTGATCGCCGCCTTCGGCTCCCTGCTGATGGGGCTCTGGGCCAAGCTGCCGATGGCCATCGGTTGTGCCATCTCTCTCACCGCCTTTACCGCCTTCAGCCTGGTGCTGGGTCAGGGGCTGAGCATTCCGGTCGCGCTGGGCGCCATCTTCCTGATGGGGGTGCTGTTCACCCTGATCAGCGTCACCGGCGTGCGCCAGTGGATCCTGGACAACCTTCCCTCCGGCATCGCCCACGGTACCGGCATCGGTATCGGCTTGTTCCTGCTGCTGATCGCCACCAACGGGGTCGGCATGGTGATCAAGAATGAAGGGGCTGGCCTGCCGGTGCAGCTCGGCGAGATCACTGCCTTCCCGGTCATCATGACGGTGCTGGGTCTGGCTGCCATCTTCGGCCTGGAGCGCCGCAAGGTGCCGGGCGGTATCCTGATGGTGATCATCGCCATCTCCATCCTCGGCCTCATCTTCGATCCGAAAGTGACCTGGCAGGGCTTCTTCGCCATGCCGAGCCTGAGTGGCGAGAATGGCTCCCTGGTGGGCAGCATGGATCTGCTGGGCGCCCTCAATCCGGTGGTGATTCCGACCGTGTTGGCGCTGGTGATGACCGCCGTGTTTGACGCCACCGGCACCATCCGTGCCGTGGCTGGTCAGGCTGGCCTCATCAACGAGCGTGGTCACATCATCAGCGGTGGCAAGGCCCTGACTGCGGACTCCGTCAGCAGCATGGTGGCGGGCGTGGTAGGTGGTGCTCCGGCAGCCGTCTACATCGAATCCGCCGCAGGGACAGCTGCCGGCGGCAAGACAGGTCTGACCGCCACCCTGGTCGGCGTGCTCTTCCTGCTGATGATCTTCCTCTCCCCGCTGAGCTATCTGGTACCGGCCTACGCCACCGCACCGGCCCTGATGTATGTGGGCCTGCTGATGCTGGGCAACGTCACCAAGCTGGACTTCAACGACTCGGTCGATGCCCTCTCCGGCATGCTGTGCGCCGTCTTCATCGTGCTCACCTGCAACATCGTCACCGGCATCATGTTAGGCTTCGTGGCCCTGGTGGTCGGCCGCCTGTTTGCCGCCGAGTGGAAGAAGCTCAACATCGGCACCGTCATCATCGCCGTGGCCCTGGTGATCTTCTACGCCGGTGGCTGGGCCATCTAATCCTCACGCTATCGAGAAGGGCCCTGCGGGGCCCTTTTTCATGGCTGTGAGGCGGCTAACACTTTCCCGGATCTTCCCCATCCGCTCGTTTCAGATTGAAACGTCAGGCTTCGTTTGTTGTTTCAGATCCGAACCGAAATCCCTGTCATTTTTATCCCCCTATGGCTCGCTAGACTGGCTGCATCAACCATCTGTCCACCCGTATGGTGGCAAGCCAAGGAGTGAGCCATGAAGAAGCTGATCAATGCTGTCGATGCCGTGGTCCGTGAACAACTGATGGGGATGGCCGCTGCCCACCCCGAGCTCAAGGTGCGAATCGAACCCCACTACATCACCCGCGCCGATTCCCCCGTGACGGGCAAGGTGGCGCTGGTCTCCGGTGGCGGCAGCGGCCACGAGCCCATGCACGGTGGCCTGGTGGGTAAAGGAATGCTGGATGGTGCCTGCCCCGGCGAGATCTTCACGTCCCCGACCCCGGATCAGATGTACGAGTGCGGTCAGGCCGTCGACGGCGGCGCCGGCGTGCTGTTTCTGGTGAAGAACTACACCGGCGACGTGCTCAACTTCGAGACCGCGGTCGAGCTGCTGCACGGTGACGGGGTCAAGGTGGGCTTCGCCCTCATCGATGACGACGTGGCGGTGAAGGACAGCCTCTACACCGCTGGCCGCCGCGGGGTTGCCACGACAGTGTTGTGCGAGAAGCTGGTCGGTGCCGCCACCGAGTCGGGCTACGATCTGGCGCGCTGTGAGGCGCTGGCCCGCCGCATCAACAACCAGAGCCGCACCATAGGCGTGGCCATGCACGCCTGCACCGTGCCTGCTGCCGGCAAACCCTCCTTCACCCTGGCGGACAACGAGGTGGAGTTCGGCGTGGGCATTCACGGCGAACCCGGTATCGAGCGCCGTCCCTTCACCGACCTCAACGCCCTGGTGGACGACATGTTCAAGGAGCTGACCGACAACAGCCCTTATGGCCGCACCCTGCGCCACTGGGACAGAACCACCGGCAGCTGGCAGGAAGAGCACACCTTTATCGAGTCGCTCAATGGGGGTGACCGGGTCATCGTCCTGGTCAATAGCCTCGGCGGCACCCCCATCTCCGAGCTCTACGGCGTCTATGGTCGCCTCGCCACCCTGTGCGAAGAGGCGGGCATTCATCTGGTGCGCAACCTCATCGGCCCCTACTGTACCTCCCTCGACATGACCGGCATCTCCATCACCCTGCTCAAGGTGGATGACGAGCTGATGACCCTGTGGGATGCCCCCGTTCACACCCCGGCCCTGCGGCGCGGCTGCTGAGGAATATTCATGTTAAGCAAGCATCAGATCGTCAACTGGCTGCTCGACTGCGAGCACATCTTCACCGAGCAGCGTGACTACCTCACGGCGCTGGATACCGACATCGGCGACGGCGACCACGGCCTCAACATGCAGCGCGGCTTTGCCAAGGTGGCGGAGAAGCTGCCCGCGGTGGCGGACAAGGACATCGGCCTGGTGCTCAAAACTACCGGCATGACGTTGCTCTCCTCGGTCGGCGGCGCCAGCGGACCCCTCTACGGCACCTTCTTCATCCGGGCGGCGGCCAGCAGCGATGCCTGCCAGAGCCTGACCCTCGGCCAGCTCGGCAAGATGCTGAGCGACGGGGTGGAGGGGATCGTCTCCCGCGGCCGTGCCGAGCCGGGTGACAAGACCATGTGCGATGCCTGGTGGCCCGCTCTGGCCGCCCTGCAGCAGGCGGAACAACAGGGCCTGCCGCTCCCCGAGGCGCTGGACAAGGCGGTGGCTGCCGCCGCAGCCGGCACCGAGGCCACCATCCAGATGCAGGCTCGCAAGGGGCGCGCCAGCTATCTTGGTGAGCGCAGCATCGGCCATCAGGATGCGGGGGCCACCTCGACCCTGCTGCTGCTGACCGCCCTGCGTGACAGAGCGAGGTTGTGACATGATCGGCATCGTAGTGGTCTCTCACAGCGCCATGCTTGCGGCCGGTTTGAAAGCCCTGGCCGATCAGCTCGGCAGCCCGGCGAAACTGTTGCTGGCGGCCGGGGTCGATGACCCCGCCCATCCCATCGGCACCGACGCCATCGCCGTGATGAGTGCGATGGAAGAGGCGGATGACGGCAGCGGGGTACTGGTGCTGATGGACTTGGGCAGCGCCCTGCTGAGCGCCGAGACCGCCCTCGAGCTGCTGCCCCCCGAGCTGAGCGCCCGGGTGCGGCTCAGCCCCGCCCCGCTGGTCGAGGGCACTCTGGCCGCCGTGGTGGCCGCTGGCGCAGGCCTGACGCTGGACGAGGTAGCCGCCGAGGCGCTTGGCGCCCTGGGCCCGAAACAAGGAATGCTGCCTGCCAGTGCGGCGCAGGCCACCACGGAGGCAGCCCCCGTTGCCGACGACGGCTGGTTGCGCTGCGAGGTGGTGGTCGATAACCCCCACGGCCTGCATGTGCGCCCCGCCGCCCGGCTGGTCGCGGCACTCAAGCCCTTTGCCGCTGAACTCAGGCTGCAAAAGGGGGAGAAAGAGGCGAATCCCCGCAGCCTGAGCCGGCTCGCCATGCTCGATGTGCGCCAGGGGGACAGGCTCATCCTGCTGGCGCGAGGGGAGGATGCCGGGGCGGCGCTGAGCTGCTTCCAGCAACTGGCGCAGGATCGCTTCGGCGACTGAAACATTCCCCCATCCGGGCCCCGTCACGACGGGGCCCGCTTTTTTTGAGGGGCGTTCTGGTCAGTGGTGGTAGTCGGCGGGATCGATGTCGAGCAGTTTGAGTCGCCGCCAGAGGGTGGTGCGGCTGATCCCGAGCTGGCGCGCCATCTGGCTGACCTGGCCCTTGCTGGCACGGGCGGCCCGCAGGATCGCCTGATGCTCCAGCTCCGCCAGGGTGAGCAGCGGCTGTCCCACCACCTCGTTCGCCAGCAGGCAATGACCCTGGCGGATGGCGGCCGGGAGCGCCCGGGGCGGGATCTGTGCCTCACTGCAATGCAGCAGGGCATACTCGATGGCGCTGCGCAGCTCCCCCAGGTTGCCGGGCCAGGGGTAGGCCAGCAGGCAGTCGAGGGCGTCAGGGGTGAACTGGCGCCCCGGCTCGCCCCCCTGCACCGCCAGGTGCTGGCGGATGAGGCCGGGCAGATCGGCGCTGCGCTCCCGCAGGCTCGGCAGCCAGAGTTCGCACCCTTGCAGCGCATAGAGCAGCTGGCGACCGAATCCCCCCTCCTGCACCCGCTGCTCCAGCGGGGCGCTGCTGGTCGCGATGATCCTCACCCTGAGGGGCAGGATGCGGGCGGAGTCGAAGCGCTGGATGCGCCCCGTCTTGAGCAGTTGCAGCAGGGCGGCCTGCATGGGGGCGGGCAGGCACTCCACCTGCTCCAGCACCAGGGTGCCACCGTGAGCCAGCTCGAACTTGCCGGCCCGCTCCTGCCCCGCCTCGTCGGACCCCATGAGTTCCAGCGCCATCCGCTCCCTCGGCCATGCCTGGCAGTTGAAGATGACCAGGGGGCCGGCGGCTCGCTCGCTGCCAAAGTGGATGGCCTCCGCCAGTTGGGCCTTGCCCACCTCCTCTTCCCCTCGCAGCAGGACGGGGCCCTGTCCCCTGGCCGCCTGGCGGGCGTGGCGAAGCAGTTTGCGCATGGCGCTCGACTCCCCCACCAGGGCGGAGAGCTCGGGCACCGTCTGGCGCAGTTGATGAATGGCGCGCAATCGATCGGTGGGATGGAGCAGGACGATGAAGCTGACCCCGTCCGGTCCCGGGAGGGGCTTGAGGCTCACCAGGGCGTCGATGAAGGCCTCGCCACGGGTCTCCCGCCGCTCCAGCGTCACCTCCACATGGCTCAGGGGGGTCATCTCCGCGATGGCCAGACGCAGGCGCTGGGGCAACAGCAGATGGTGATCGAGGGGCTGACCCAGGCAGACATCCGGGTCGAGTTGCAGCCGACTGGCCGCCAGGGCGTTGAGGTAGCGCAGCCGCCCCTGGGGATCCCAGGCCAGCACGCCGTCTTCCATGCCATCCAGCAGGGCATAGAGCTCGCTCAAATGGTGCTGGGACTCCTGCATCAGGCGCTCCATCTGCAGCAGATTGGCCAGCTCACGGCCGGCGCTGACGGTGAGCGCGAGATCCCCCGGCGCGGCCTCTTCCACCCGGCAGATCAGGGCCACGATCGCCACCTGGCGACCGGTGCTGTTGTAGACGGGGCTGGCACAGCAGTGCCAGGGGTGGAGACGCTGGTTGAAGTGCTGGGGGCCGCTGACGCAGAGCGGCACCCCCTCCAGGGCCGCAAGGTTGACGGCATTGGTGCCGATGCGTCCCTCGCTGAAAAACGCGCCTGGGCCAAAACCGAGTGCCGCCAGCGCCTGCAGGGTATCGGGGTGGCCGGTCCGGGCCAGCAGGCAACCGCTCTCGTCTGTGAGCAGCAGGACGCAGGGGCGCCCCTCCATGAACTCGTAGAGATCCTCCAGCGCCATCTCGCCGGTGGTGAGCAGGTCCCGTTTGCGCTGGCGCAGGCTCTCCAGGGTCTGCCCTCTGGCGCAGTGGGGAGGATGCCAGAGGGACGCGCTGGTCTGGTGGGCACAGCGCAGCCAGGAGGCCTGCAGGTGCTCGGGCCAGGACGAGAGGGGCTGGGGGACGGATGGCATGGTCACGGCGATATCCGGCAAAAGGGAAGAGGCCATTTAATCACCCTTGCCGCCCCGATTCAGTGACCGCTCTCAGAGTGTCGCGTCCTTGCCCCGGGTGGCAGCCTCTGCAGCAAACTGCTGCTGGAGCCATTGGCTCACCGCCCGGCACTGGGGACTGCCTTCGCTCTCCTGATGGATCAGCATGTTCCAGTTCGGCCCGGCCACCCGGTGGGACGAGAGGGGCAGCAGCCACCCCTGTCGGCGTGCGTCGCGAGAGAGCAGCTCGCTCGCCAGCGCCACCCCGAGCCCGGCGCTGGCCGCATCCTGCAACAAGCCGGGATCGGAAAAGTTGAGCCCCTGGGTCTGCAGGTGCAGATCGTCGCCGCCCTTGAGGGTCCAGTGGTGCCAGTCCATCTCCCGCTCCCCGTGCAGGGTGGTGCGCTCCTGCGCGGGCTGTGCCAGCACGGCCGGGCTCGCCACCGGCAGCAGCCGATCCGCCAGCAGCGGCTGATGGCGGCATTCCGCCTGGGGAGCCAGCCCCCAGCGCAGCGAAATGTCGATGGTCTGCTCGGCCATGTTCGGCGTGTCGTCGCTGGTGAACAGCCAGAGATCGATGCCCGGATGCTTGCGGTGAAGGTCGGCCAGCCGGGGCAGCAGCCAGAGGCGGGCGATGGCGGTGCTGGTGTTGAGCACCAGCTGGTTCGGCTTGCGGTACTGCTCGAGGCGCTGTATTCCCACCGCCAGTTGCAGCAGTACCTGCTGGGTCGTCTCCAGCAGATCCTGGCCCGCGTCGGTCAGGGCGACGGAACGTCCCTGGCGGTGAAACAGAGGCTGGCCAAGCAGCTCCTCCAGCGAGCGGATCTGCTGACTGATGGCAGATTGGGTGAGGTGCAGCTCCTGGGCCGCCTGATGAAAGCTGCCGAGCCTGGCCGCCGCCTCGAAGCCGCGCAGCACGTTGAGAGGGGGCCAGTGTTTGAACATCATTGATTAGCTCCGCTTATCACTTTTATCGAAAATCGATCGTTTGTTACCCATCAACGGGGAGAATAGTCTATTCCCATCGTCAATAACCTTAATAGTACCTAATCAGAGAGGCTGAGATGCGCGAGCAGGGAATGAGGGCTGTGGGCTGGTTCATGCCAGCGGAGTGGTGCCGGCACGCGGCGACCTGGATGGTCTGGCCGCACAACAAGGCGCTGTGGGAAAACGGCTGGGGCGTAACCCTGTCCCAGGTCCAGCAGGACTTCGCCCGGGTGGTCAATGCCATCGCCCGCTTCGAACCGGTGAACCTGGTGGTGGATCCCGCCGCACAGGCGGAGGCTCGCGCCCTGTGCGGCGACGGGGTGCGCTTCATTCCCCTGCCGGTGGATGACAGCTGGTGCCGTGACTCCGGCCCCACCTTCATCTGCCATCCCGAGCTTGGCACCGCCGGGATCAGCTGGCGTTTCAACGCCTGGGGCGGCAAGTCGGCCCACGGTCTGGATGAGGGGCTGGCGCGGCGCGTTCTCAACAGCCTGGAGCTGGAGTGCATCGGCAGCTTCCTCGCCAACGAAGGGGGCGCCATCCATGTGGATGAGGAGGGCACCCTGATCACCACGGAGTCGGTGCTGCTCAACAGCAACCGCAACCCCGGCATGACCAAAGTGGAGATCGAACGGATCTTCAGCCGCCTGCTCGGCATCGAGAAGACTATCTGGCTGCCGGGGGACCCGGACCACGTCACCGGCGACATGACGGACGGTCATGTGGACGGGGTCTGCGCCTTCAGCCGCCCCGGCCACCTGCTGGTGGACGCCACCCTGGACGGGCACTCCACCTATGGCCGCGTGGTGCGGGAGAACCGCCGAGCCCTGGCCCTGGCCACCGATGCGAGAGGTCGCTCCTTCGAGTGCCTCGAGCTGTTCGAGGCGAGCGAGGCGGTGGACGCCGAGGCGGAGGTGTTCTGCGCCTCCTACACCAACTTCTACATCGCCAACGGCGCCATCATCATGCCCGCCTACGGCGTAGGCGCGGACGAGGCGGCTGGGGAAGTGCTGAGGCGCGCCTTCCCGAACAGGCAGCTGGTGCCGGTGCGCATCAACCAGTTGGCCCACGGCGGGGGCGGCATTCACTGCATCACCCAGCAGCAGCCGGCCTGGCCGGTGCAGGGGTAAGCGTTTGGAGCGGCCTCGTCAGGCGTCTGCGAGGCCTCATGACGGGATCAGGGAGGAGAGATTCATGAACAAGGTCGTCGCAACCATGCAGTTTGCCTGTCAGGGGGAACGCGTGTCAGGGAGGGTATCCGGATGAGCAAGATCGTCGTCGCCACCACACAATTCGCTTGCAGCTGGGAGCTGGAGCGCAATCTGGACACAGCGGAGAGCCTGGTACGGGACGCCGCCGCCAGGGGGGCCAACCTGGTGCTGTTGCAGGAGCTCTTCGCCACCCCCTATTTCTGCATCGAGCAATACCACGGCCATCTGGCGCTGGCGGAGTCGTTCGAACAGAGCCGGGTGTTGCGCCGCTTCTCGGCCCTGGCGCGGGAACTGGGGGTGGTGCTGCCCATCAGCTGGTTCGAACGTGCCGGCAACGCCTGCTTCAACTCCCTGGCGGTGGCCGATGAGGATGGCCGGCTGCTCGGGGTCTATCGCAAGACCCATATCCCGAACGCCATCGGCTATCAGGAGAAGGAGTACTTCAGCCCGGGGGACACGGGGTTTCGGGTCTGGGACACGGCCGCCGGCCGCATCGGGGTCGGCATCTGCTGGGATCAGTGGTTCCCGGAGGCGGCCCGCGCCATGGCGCTGCAGGGGGCCGAGCTGCTGCTCTATCCCACCGCCATCGGCTCGGAGCCGGGGGCAGAGGGGCTCGATTCCCGGGATCACTGGCAACTGACCCAGCGCGGCCACGCCGCCGCCAACATCATGCCGGTGATCGCCGCCAACCGCATCGGACGCGAGGTGGCGACCCGGGATCCCGCGTTGCAGATGCGCTTCTATGGCTCCTCCTTCATCACGGATCACAAGGGGGCCCTGCTGGCCGAGGCGGACAGGGATACCCCGGGCGTGCTGGTGCGGGAGCTGGATCTCGCCGCCATGGCCGAGGAGCGGCTGACCTGGGGCATCTATCGAGATCGCCGCCCCGAGATGTATGGCGCCTTGCTGAGCCTGGATGGGCAGAGCCATCGGGGAGGGCGTCCATCATGAGCCCACTCACCAAGATAGCCACGGCACTGGCCCTGCTGCTGGGTCTGGGGGCCCAGGCCGCAGAAGGGACGGGGGAGGCGACAGAGGAGAAGGTGCTGCGCCTCTACAACTGGTCCGATTATTTCGCCCCCGATACCCTGAGCGAGTTCACCCGGGAGACCGGGATCCGGGTCATCTACGACGTGATGGACAGCAGCGAGACCCTGGAGGCCAAGCTGATGGCGGGTCGCAGCGGGTATGACCTCATCTTCCCGGGGGACACGGTGGCGGAGCGGCTGATGCGGGCGGGCAGCCTGCAGCCCCTCGACAAGGGCAAGCTGCAACACCTGGGGGACATAGACCCCGGCCTGGCGCGGCTGCAGCAGGCCTACCCCCATGCGAAGGAGGCCGTGGTGCCCTACACCTGGGGCACCATAGGGCTCACTTACAATGCGGACGCTATCAAGCAGCGGATGCCGGATGCCCCGGTCAGCAGCCTGGACATGCTGTTCAAGCCCGAGCTGGCGGCGAAATTTGCAGATTGCGGCATCTCGGTCATCGACTCCCCGGACGAGGTGCTGGCGGTGGTGCTGCACTATCTTGGGCGGGATCCCCGCAGCGGCAAGGCGGACGATCTGGAGGCGGCCCTGGCCCTGCTCAAGGGGATCAAGCCCTATATCCGCAAGTTCCAGTCCCAGCCGGTGACTCAGCTGGTGAACGGGGATCTCTGCCTCTCCCTGGGCTACAGCGGCGACATGACCCAGGCCAGGCGCACCGCCGCCGAGGCGGGCAAGCGGGCCGACTTCGAATACCGATTGCCGAAGGAGGGGAGCACCATCTGGATGGACACCATGGCGATCCCGGCGGATGCCCCCCATCCTGACTATGCCTATGCCTTTATCAACTTCGTGATGCGCCCGGCCAACATGGCGGCCATCACCAACAGCACCGGTTATCCGACTGCCAGTGCCAAGGCCAGACCCATGGTGGATGCCACCATGACGGCCAACCCGGATATCTACCTGGACGAGGCCAGCTACCAGCGGCTCATTCCGGGTCAGGATATAGCACAATCCCAGATGCGTGCCCGCATGCGAGCCTGGACTCGCTTCAAGAGCAGCCTCTGAACCCAGGAGTAGAACGATGTTTTCCCGACGCCACGTATTGAAACAGCTGGTTGCCCTTGGCGCCATTGCCGGGTTTGGCAGTCTGCCCGGTGCCCGCGCGGCCTTCGCCGCCGGCGAACCCGGCGCCGCCGCTCGCTACCACATGCCGGAGGAGTCCTCCCCCCAGGCCCTGGTGTGGGTGGCCTTCGGGGCCACCAGCGAGATCTGGGGTCGCCACTACAAGGAGGTGCAGGCCACCATAGGGCGGCTGGTGCAGGCCATGGTGCCCTACACCCGGGTCAACGTGCTCTGCCATGAGGATGACGAGGCGCTGGCGCGCCAGTTGTGCGGCGAGCGCAACACCCACTTCGTCCACGCCGAGATGGATGACATCTGGCTGCGGGATACCGGCGGCGTCTTCGTGCAGGACGAGCAGGGAGGGCTCGGGCTGGTGGACTTCAACTTCAACGGCTGGGGTGACAAGCAGGAGCACAGCCATGACGCCAGGGTCGCCGCCCTGGTGGGCCGGCAGACCGATGCCTATTACCTGCAGAGCGAGCTCATCGGTGAGGGGGGCGGCATCGAGGTGGATGGCAACGGCACCGCCATCATGACCGAGAGCAGCTGGATCAACAGCAACCGCAACCCCGGCCTCACCAAGGCGCAGGTGGAGGCGGAGCTCAAGGCCAACCTGGGGCTGCGCAAGATCATCTGGCTGCCGGGGATCAAGGGCCGTGACATCACGGATGCCCACGTGGACTTCTACGCCCGCTTCGTGCGCCCCGGGGTGGTGGTGATCAACATGGACAACGATCCCGACTCCTACGACTACAAGGTGACCCGCCAGCACCTCGCCATCCTGCAGCAGGCGACGGACGCCGACGGCAACAAGCTGGAGCTGCATCAGCTGCCGCCGCCCCTGGGCGGGCGGGACAACAAGTTCAGCCGCAGCCCGGACTTTGCCGCCGGTTACATCAACTACCTGCCCATCAACGGCGCCGTCATCGCTCCCCAGTTCGGGGATGCCAGGGCCGACCGTCATTGCCGGGATCTGCTGGCCCGCCTCTATCCGGGGCGCAAGATAGTGCAGATAGACATAGACCCGGTGGCGGCCGGGGGCGGCGGCATCCACTGCATCACCCTCCATCAACCTGCCTGATCTTACGCGCAGGCCGCCTCTGGCGGTGTGACGCAGGACAAGGGGCGCCTCGGCGCCCCTTGTCCTTGCTGGCGTTCCATGGCGCCTCGCTCAGATCCCCGTCATGCCGATCTCGTCGAGCTGGACGTGAGCGGGTTGGCGCAGGGTGTAGAGCACGGCCTCGGCCAGATCCTCCACCTGCAGCCAGCCGGGCTTGCGATCGCCCGGGCAGGCCGGGGGCGGCACCTGCACCAGTCCGGGACAGAGGGTGTGGACCCGGATGCCTTGATGCTGCACTTCTTCCCGCAGTGCCCGGGCGAACCCCAGCACCGCAAACTTGGCGGCGCAGTAGACGCTGGCCCTGGCATAGCCGTGCCTGGCGGCCTGGGAGGCGATGTTGATGACGGTGCCGTGGCGGTTTGCCAGCATGTCCGGCAGGCAGGCCCGGGTCAGCAGGAAGGTGCCCTTGGCACAGGTATCCATCACCCTGTCCCACTCCGATTCCGGCAGATCCTGCACCAGGTGGTCGCTGCCGACCCCGCTGTTGTTGATGAGCAGATCGACGGGGCCGAGCCGCTCCCGGATCCGGGCATGGCCGTCCCGCACCTGATCGCCGTCGCACACATCCAGCGCCAGTGCCATGACTCGCACCCCGTATCGCGCCTCCAGTCTGGCCGCTTCCTGCTCCAGCAGCCCCAGGCGGCGGGAAGCCAGGATCAGCTCCACCCCCTGGCTGGCCAGGGCCTCGGCGATGGCCAGTCCGATGCCGCTGGCGCCGCCGCTGATGAGGGCCCGTGTTGCTCTCAGTTCGTTCATCTTGTGTTCTCCTCCAATGGTGCAGGCATTGTGGCGGGCGCCTTCGGCAGGGAACAGGGGAGGGGAAGGAGTGATTCGAACCCTGGTTCGTGTTTTGGCGTTCCGGTTCGAACTTTGGTTCTAAAGGCCGCGACCGGCCGTTGGTTCGATTAGCCATAAGGCGTAATCGGACGTTCGCGTAAATCAATTCTCCCGCTATAACAGCCATCCATATTTCCCTGCTGACAGATGCCGCTGATTCATGGACACACCGGACAGCGGCATCTCGATCGTCCGATTACGCTTCGCTAATCGAACCAACATGGGACGGTAATAAACAAAAGAGCCGCCCTGGGGCGGCTCTTTGCATCGGGGATGAATGAATCGTCACGGCGCCTTGGACGGCTCCACCAGAGCGGTTGCCGGTTGGTCATCTTCCTTGATCCAGGCATCCAGCAGGGTGTAGCCCACCGCCAACACCACGGGGCCGATGAAGAGACCGATGATCCCCAGCGCCAGCAGGCCGCCGATGACCCCCACCAGAATGAGGATCAGCGGCAGGTCGGCCCCGCGCTTGATCAGGAAGGGGCGCAGGAAGTTGTCCATGGTGCCCGCCAGCAGGGACCAGACCAGCAGGAAGGTGCCCCAGGTGGTGTCTCCGCTCCAGTAGAGGTAGCCGACGCTGGCCAGCAGCACCGGGAAGGGGCCTATCTGGGCGACGATCAGCAGGAACATCAGCACCACCAGCACCATGACATAGGGAATGCCGGCGATGAGCAGGCCCAGGCCCGCCACCGAGGATTGCACCAGGGCGGTCACCACCACCCCCATGGCGACGGCGCGGATGGCCTGGGAGGCGAGCACCACCGCATTGTCACCGCGCTGGCCCGCCAGACGGTGGGCGAAGCGGCGAATGCCTTCTGCGGCCTTCTCCCCCGAGTGGTAGAGCAGGCCGCAGATGGCCACGGTCAGCAGGAAGTGGACGAACAGCAGGCCGAGGTTGCCCGCCTGGGCCGCCAGCCAGCGGGCGGTCTGGCCGAAGTAGGGGGCCAGCTTGGTGAACAGCACCTGGCCGCCGCTCGCGAGGATCTGCTGCCAGAACTCATAGAGCTTGTCGCCCACCAGGGGCACTTGCTGCAACCAGAGCAGCTCGGGGGGCGGGGATTGGCTGAGCTCGGTGCCCAGCTCGATGAGCATGGGGGCCTTCTCCGCCACGTTGGCCAGCGTCATGAAGAGGGGAATGACGAAGATGAGCAGCAAGATGCTGGTCATCAGCAACGCCGCCAGGGTGCGCTTGCCCCACAGCAGGCGCTGGGCCATCTGCATCAGGGGCCAGGTGGCGATGGTGATCATGGTCGACCACACCAGGGCGGGCAGGAAGGGGCGCAAGACCATGAAGCACGAGATGATGAGCAGGCTGAGGAACAGCAAGCCCAGGGTGATCTTGGCCAAATCCACTTTTTTCATATTCATGGCATTCCCTTAACGAGGGGTTGAGCGCCCGGTTCGGGCACCGTGACGGATAGCGGACAACGACCACCAGAGCCCGGCGCTGAGCCAGAACCCCAGGCAGCCAAAGAGCCACCCTTGTCCCGCGAGGATCAGCAGAGAGCTGCTGGTGAGCGCGGGCACCAGGAACAGGAGCCCTGCCACGACCAGTCCCCCTGCCAGGGTCAGCAGCGCGGCGGGCAGGGCGGGGGTGGGGCTCCGTTCGAGTGATAGCAGATTACCCGATACCAGCCCCAGGGTGAACATGGCAAGCCCGGCCAGGGCGGTGGACTGGGTGAGCCAGGCCGAGAGGGCGCTGGCGATGAGCACCCCGGCCCAGGGGAGTGGGCGCGCCGCCAGCTTCGCCAGCGTGGCGCGCAGTGCCAGCAGCAGGGCCCCCAGAGCAAGGCCGGCCACCACATCCGAGAGGAAGTGGACCCCCAGCCAGACCCGGGCCAGCCCGGCCACGCCGGCCAGCAACAGGGCCAGCAGGACCCCCTGCCAGGCCCGCAGCGCCGGCAGCCAGCCAAACAGCAGGCCCCAGTAGAGCAGGGTCGAAGCGGCGTGGCCGCTCGGCATGCCGAAGCCCTGGGCACTCTGGCGGGCCAGCTCGGGTTGCAGGTGGAAGGGCCTGGGCCAGCCAATGCCCGCCTTGAGCAGGTTCACCACCAGGGTGAGCAGCACCATGGCAAACAGCAGGTGGCGCAGTCTGGACCAGCCGAGCAGGGGCAGCAGCAAGGGCAGCAGCGCCAGCTGGAAGGGGGCCGAGCCCAGCAGATTGCCCGCCCTTGGCCAGAGCGCATCCGGCCCTAGCCATTGTTGCAGGCGCTGGATCAGCGGCAGCTCGGCGCGGTGCAGCTCACTGGCCGCGTCGCTGAAATCCGTCACCCACAGCACCTGGCTCTCGGGCACCTCGGCCAGCTTCGGGGCTATCCAGTCGAGCTGCGCCGGGAAGCGACGCTGGTCAAGGGGCAGGTCGGCGGCCGCGATCAGCCTGGCGTTCAGGATCTCGCCACCGAGATCCGGGGCCTGGAGCAGGGAGACAAACCCCGTCCCTCGCTGGACCCGCAGGGGTTCCAGGGTCTGGCAGGCGAACACCCTGGCCCGTTGCCAGCGCCCCAGCTCGCCGGTGACGCGACCCTGCAGGCCGGTCTCCTCGAACAGCTCGCGCAGGGCCGCCTGCTCCGGGGTCTCCCCCCTGTCGATGTAGCCGCCGCTCAGGCTGTAGCGCGAGGAGAGCCTGTCCTGCACCAGCAGGATCCCTTGCTGGTGGCGGATCACGCAGGCGGCCGCAGAGGGAGGGGATTCGGCGCGGGAGGCGGGCAGGGCACCGCCCAGCAACAGCAGCAGGCAGAAGACGACTCGAAACATGATGACACCCAGGGGCAAGGAGTGGGGACAAGGGTCACAGAAATCAGACGGCCGGGCAATGGCTTGCAGGGGGCACCGACCCTGTCGGGGACGCAAGGATTGCCGTCTGCGCGGGCAGTCCCTAGTATTGGCGGCTATTGTTCTTCTCATTCACTACATTGTGGGGCTCTTCATGCGACAGTTCGGTTTCTTTCTGGGGATTGCCATCGGCGTCATCCTGATACTGTTTGGCAGCATCGTCATCTTCCAGGCCCTGCCTGCGGCGCTGGACGTGCTGGAGATGCCGAGCCGGATCCCCTTCGTGCGCGAGGTGTACACCTGGCTGATGAGCAGCGCCAACGGGCTCACCGCCCAGCTGGAGCAGAACTTCCTGGAGGCATTCCAGACGGTGCTCAAGCTGATCCTGCTCATCACTTTCATGTGGGTCTGCGTCAAGCTGGTCAACATGGGGGTGCTGATCATCCGGGCCGGCGTCGACCTTATCCGCACCGCCATCGAGCACAGCGAAGAGAAGGGTGCCAAGCCCACCGAGCAGGACCGCCATTTCTGATCTTCCCCTGCTACGGGTCAGATAAACAACAGGCCATCATGTGATGGCCTGTTTTTATGGTGGCATGACGCTTAAAAAAGTCAGTTAAGCAGTTTTTCCAGCTCCGCTTCGGCATCCGCCCTGGCCTGATCGCTCAGGGTGCCGGAAGTCGCTTCCAGCTTCTCGCCCTGTTGCTGCACCGCCTTGGCCGCTTGCTGCTGTGCACTGGTCGCGGCACTGATGGTCGCTGCGCTGCTGGCGGCTTGTTGCTTCGCCGTGGTTGTGGCACTGCTGGCGGCCTGCTTGGCGCTGTCGCTCACCGCCTTGGCGGCTTGCTGCTGCGCCGTGGTGGCGGCACTGATGGTCGCTGCGCTGCTGACGGCCTGCTTGGCGCTGTCACTCACCGCCTTGGCGGCTTGTTGCTGCGCCGTGGTTGCGGCGCTGCTGACGGCCTGCTTGGCGCTGTCGTTTACCGCCTTGGTGGCTTGTTGCTGCGCCGTGGTTTCGGCACTGCTGACGGCCTGTTTGACGGTGTCGCTCACCGCCTTGGCGGCTTGCTGCTGCGCCGTGGTGGCGGCACTGATGGCGGCGGCACTGCTGGCAGCCTGCTTGGCGCTGTCACTTACCGCCTTGGCGGCTTGTTGCTGCGCTGTGGTTGCAGCACTGATGGTCGCTGCGCTGCTGGCGGCCTGTTTGGCGGTGTCGCTCACCGCCTTTTCGGCTTGCTGCTGCGCCGTGGTTGCGGCACTGATGGCGGCGGCACTGCTGGCGGCCTGCTTGGCGCTGTCGCTCACCGCCTTGGCGGTTTGCTGCTGCGCCGTGGTGGCGGCACTGATGGTCGCTGCGCTGCTGGCGGCCTGTTTGGCCGAGTCGCTCGCCGCCTTGGTCGCTTGTTGCTGCGCCGTGGTGGCGGCACTGCCGATCACCTGTCTGGTGGAGTCGGACAGGGCCTTGCTGGCGCTCTGTTGCAGGCCCCCCATCATGGTGCCCAGCAGAGAACTGCCAGCGCCCGTGAGCCCCTGACCGGCACCGGTCAGGGCCGTGGCGGCCGGGGTGGCCTGGGACTGCCAGCCCTGCATGGCGCTGGGCCAGGTCGGGGTTGCGGCCGTCAGGTTTTCCCCGAAGACCTGGGTCGCCCCGTCACCTTTTTGCACCATGACGGCGAGCTGGTTGGTGTCGGCGTTCCAGACCATGCCGGCCTGCTTGGCTACGTCCGGCACCGGGGCGTAGCGGGAGACCACGTAAAAGAGCGGCCCCTCCTGTTGCAGCTCGTCGGCGGTCTTGAGCAGCTGCATGGTGCTCTCGTAGTTGGGCCCCAGCATGGCGGTCATTCTGTCCTTGATCAGCGGCTGCTCGAACAGGTTGGCCTCGTTCGGATCGAAACCGACCAGCGGCTTGAGCAGGGCCCACATCAGCTGGCTGGTGGGGCTCATCATCAGCAGGGGGGCGACACAGGCGGACAACATCAGGCTCAGGCAGGCAGCCTTGAGCAACGGCATGATACGCATTGACAACATATCCAGTTAATTATCTGATTATTAAGGGTTATTCATTACCGCATCCCGGCGATGCCGGTGGGGGCCCACGGCAGAACCCTGACAGGCCTTTGCGGGCGCAGGCAGGCTATCATATTGCTTCCGGAATGCCAGATGAGCCGACATTTATTGGTCAAGTCGAGGGCTCTGCTGGTCGCTCTACACTTTCACACCCCCGTGACAGGAATTCCCATGATCCGTTGTGCAGGTTGTCTGCTGGCCCTTGGCTGGCTCTTCCCCGCGTTGGCCGCCCCGGCGTCCAACACCCTCAGCCACTCGGTGGGCACCGAGCTGGTGCTGCCCCTTGGTTCGCTGCCCGAGCGGGTGTGCTGGTATCAGGATCAGAAATACTCCCAGGGGGCCCGTATCCAGCAGGGGGAGCTCTGGCTGGAGTGCGCGCCGCAACAGGCGATGGAGACCAATGGTCCCCTGATCTGGCGAGAGGTGACGACGCCGTCACAGAGTGGTGAACCGGAGGGCAACCAGCGGACGATCCGGGTGGGCCAGTGAGCCTTTTCTTGATCCAGCTACAGACACGGGCGTGATCTCTATCGCATAATGCGGCTCTTTCTTCTCTTGACTGGGATCTAAGCAATGGCTCGTCGCTCTTCCAATGCACAACGTCGTCGCAGTAGCTGGTGGTACAAACGCTTGTTGGCAAGGGAGCGGGAAGAGCGCGAAGCGCGTTCCGTCCGGGATTGATACCGCATTGAACAACGGAGCCTCGGGCTCCGTTTTTATTGGTGACTAAACGTGTATTACCGCAGGCAGGTTTATTACCACAGGTGGACAATGGTGCCGCTCTGCCAGTGCACAACGTCGTTGCCGTCGTGAGCTGGCGGTACCAACCCTTGTTGGCAAGGGAGCGGGAAGAGCGCGAAGCGCGTTCCGTCCGGGATTGATACCGCATTGAACAACGGAGCCTCGGGCTCCGTTTTTATTGGTGACTAAAAGAGCATTATCGCAGGCAGGTTTATTACCACAGGTGGACAATGGTGCCGCTCTGTCAGTGCACAACGTCGTTGCCGCCGTGAGCTGGCGGTACAAACCCTTGTTGGCAAGGGGACGGGAAGAGCGCGAAGCGCGTTCCGTCCGGGATTGATACCGCATTGAAAAACGGAGCCTCGGGCTCCGTTTTTATTGGTGACTAAACGTGCATTACCGCAGGCAGGTTTATTACCACAGGTGGACAATGATGCCGTTCTGCCAGTGCACAACGTCGTTGCCGTCGTAAGCTGGCGGTACAAACCCTTGTTGGCAAAGGAGGGAAGCGCGCGAGGGCGCAGTGTCCGGGATGGATACGACATGGAAGAACGGAGCCTCGGGCTCCGTTTTTATTGCTGACTAGAAGTGCATTACCACAGACAGGTTGATTACCACAGGTGGATAATGGTGCCGCGCTGCCAGTGCTCAACGTCGTTGCCGCCGTGAGCTGGCGGTACAACCCCTTCATTCAGCAAAGACCGTCATGCGAGAACGGGGGCCATCAGGCCCCCGTTTTGCTTTTGCAGAGGTTGGCTGCCTGCGACTCAGCGTTGCAGGGCGGCGAGGGCCAGCTCGACCCGCTTGGCGTACTCGGGGTCGGCCTGCTCGAAGTGCCTGAGCTGGGCCGCGACGATGGCGTCATCCTCCACATTGATGAGGGAGCGGGCCAGGTTGGCGGCGAGGCGGGCACGCTGCCCCTCGTCCATCAGGCGGAAGAGATCCCCCGGCTGGCTGTAGTAGTCGCTGTCGTAGTCACGAAAATCGTAGTGCAGGGCAGCCCCTTCCAGACTCAGGGCCGGTTCGTGCTGCTCGCTCGGCTGCTGGGTGCCGAAGCGGTTTGGCTGGTAGTTGGGGCTGGCGCCACCGTTGCTGTCGGCCCGCATGGCGCCGTCGCGGTGGGCACCGTGGTGGAACGGGCAGCGCGGGGCGTTGACCGGCAGCAGGCCGTGGTTGACGCCGAGACGGTAGCGCTGGGTGTCACCGTAGGAGAAGAGCCGCCCCTGCAACATGCGATCCGGCGAGAAGCCGATGCCGGGCACCACGTTGGCCGGGGTGAAGGCGGCCTGCTCCACGTGGGCGAAGTAGTTGTCCGGGTTCTGGTTGAGTTCCAGCACGCCGACCGGGATGAGCGGGTAGTCCTTGTGGGGCCACACCTTGGTGAGGTCGAACGGGTGGATCGAGTAGGTCTGGGCCTCGGCCTCTGGCATCACCTGCACATAGACCTTCCAGCGCGGGAAGTCCCCCCGCTCGATGGCGTTGAACAGATCTGCCTGGCTGGTCTCTCTGTCCTGACCGACGGCGGTGGCCGCCTCTTCATCGGTGTAGAAGCGGTGGCCCTGCTCGGTCTTGAAGTGGAACTTGACCCAGAAGCGCTCGTTCGCGTCGTTGATGAAGCTGAAGGTGTGGCTGCCGTAGCCGTTCATCTCCCGCAGGCTCCTGGGAATGCCGCGATCGCTGAAGAGGATGGTGACCTGGTGCAGGGATTCCGGGTGGCGGGACCAGAAGTCCCAGGCGGCGGTGGCGCTGCGCAGGTTGGTGCGGGGATCCCGCTTCTGGGTGTGGATGAAGTCAGGGAATTTCAGGGGATCGCGGATGAAGAACACCGGGGTGTTGTTGCCCACCAGATCCCAGTTGCCCTGCTCGGTGTAGAACTTGAGGGCGAAGCCGCGCACGTCGCGCTCTGCGTCGGCGGCGCCCTTCTCGCCGGCCACGGTGGAGAAGCGCAGGAACACCGGGGTCTGCTTGCCGACGGCGTTGAACAGGTCGGCCTTGCTGAAGGCGCTGATGTCGTGAGTCACGGTGAAGGTGCCGTAGGCGCCCGAGCCCTTGGCGTGCACCACCCGCTCGGGAATGCGCTCGCGGTCGAAGTGGGCGAGTTTCTCCATCAACCAGATGTCTTGCATCAGGACGGGGCCGCGGGGGCCGGCGGTGAGGCTGTTGTTGTTGTCGACGACGGGGGCGCCGTTGGCGCTGCGCAGGGTCTTGTCGGTCATGGCGGGTCTCCTTGTGATGAGTCGCCAGACTAGGTGAAGTGGGGGAGCGGCTCCAATGGAGTGTGCCTAACCCTTTGATTGGTTTCGCTGATGGGGGTGGAAACAGACGCCAGCCTTGCGGCAAGATGGGATTCAGCCAATCAGGAGGTCTCATGTCCATCACCATTCGCCGCGCCGGGCCGGAAGATGCCGCCGCCCTGCGGGATCTTCACGCCATGCCCCATGCCCAGGCGGGCACCCTGCAACTTCCCTTCCCCTCCCTGCAGCAGTGGGAGCAGAAGCTGACCCCGCGGGATGGCATCTACAGCCTGCTGGCGGAGTGGGAGGGGGAGGTGGCGGGCGCGCTGGTCCTGATGGTGGAGCCGGCCCCCCGCCGCCGCCACGTGGCGAGCATCGGCATGGCGGTACACGATGACTGGGCCGGGCGCGGGGTGGGCACCGCCCTGATGCAGGCTGCGCTGGATCTGGCGGACAACTGGCTCGGCTTGACGCGGGTGGAGCTGACGGTCTGGGCCGACAACCAGGCGGCCCTGGCCCTCTATCGCAAGGCGGGCTTCGTGGAGGAGGGCGTTGCCCGGGATTACGGCCTGCGTCATGGGGTGCTGGTGGATGCCCTCTACATGGCCAGGGTGCGCCGATGATCGACTATCGCGAGCGCCTGACGCCGGTGCTGCGGGCACTGGAGCAGGATCCGGATCTCTCCATCGAGGCGCTGGCGAGTCGCGCCTGCCTCTCCCTCTACCACTTCCACCGGGTGTTCACCGCCGTGGTGGGGGAGGCCCCTGGCGAGATGTGCCGCCGCCTGCGGATGCAGCGGGCGGCCTGGCAGCTCTGCTACACCGATGCCAGCGTCACCGCCATCGCCCTGGGGGCGGGGCTTGGCAGCTCCCAGGCCTTCGCCAAGGCGTTTCGTCGCCACTATGGTTGCACCCCGGGGGCGTTTCGCCGCGACAAGGGCAAGAACGGACACCTGGATCGCAAGGAAGGACACGCATGGCAAGGGGCACTCCCTTATGCTGAAGGCCACTCATCAGCAAGGAGCAACACCATGAACACCGTCGAGATGGACGCCCGCACCCTGGCCTATATCCGCGTGACCGGCCCCTATGGCGAAGGGTATGACGCCGTCTGCCATCGCCTTCACCAGTGGGCCGCGCCCCGTGGCCTGGAAGGGGGAGAGTGGATCTTCATCTACCACGACAACCCCGAGGTGACGCCGCCGGCCCAGTGCCGCACCGACATCGGCATCAGCGTACCGGTGGGGACCCAGGGCTCGGGAGAGGTGGAGATCCAGCACATCCCCGCCGGACGCTACGCCCAGTCCCGCTACCTCATCACGGATCGCAGCCAGTACGGGGAGCGCTGGCAGGAGCACATCGGCGATATCGTCGCGGCCGGGCTCGCCTTTGGGGACGGCCCCTGCTTCGAGCTCTATCACAGCGTGAGCAATGACCCCCTGCGCGATGACGTGAGCTTCTGCTCCAGCGTGCGCTAGGCAGGCGGCAATAAAACGAGGCACCCAAGGGCGCCTCGTTTTATTTGGGGTCCATGACCACCGCAGATATCAGGACTGGCTGGGCACCTTGTTGCGGCGGGACTTCCACCACCAGCGCAGGCGGATCTGGGAGATGAGCATCCCCGCCAGCATCAGGGCGCAGCCGACCACGGCCCGTTCGTCCAGATGTTCCCCCAGCAGCAGGACACCGCCGATGGCGGCGAACACCGTCTCCAGGCTGAGGATGATGGCGGCGTGGGCCGGATGGGCACCGCGCTGCCCCACCACCTGCAGGGTATAGCCGATGCCGACCGAGACCAGACCGGCGTAGAGCAGCGCCTGCCAGCCCGCGACGGCACCACTCGCCGTCGGGGTCTCGATGATGAAGGCCGTGGCCAGGCTGAGCAGGCCGCACACCACGAACTGCACCCCGGCAAGACGAATGGGGGCGACCCGGTTCGAGTAGTGATCCAGCACCAGCAGATGCACGGCCCAGAACAGGGCCCCGATCACTTGCAGCAGATCGCCGTAGCCGATGGTGAACTCCTCGGTGACGCTGAGGTAATAGAGCCCGGCCATGGCGATGAGGGCGCCTACCCAGGTGTTGGCCCCGGTCTTGTGGCGCAGGGCCAGGCCGATGACGGGGACCAGTATGATGTAGAGGCCGGTGATGAAGCCCGCCTTGGCGGCCGTGGTGTAGAGCAGCCCCACCTGTTGCAGGGAGGCGGCGGAGAAGAGCACGGTGCCGGCGATGAGGCCCCCGGTCAGCAGCAGGCGGTGATCACCGGCAGGCTGGGGCGGCTGGCGTGACTTGAGCCACCACAAGAGCGGCAGCAGGGAGAGGGCGCCCAGCAGGAAGCGCAGGCCGTTGAAGGTGAAGGGCCCCATGTGATCCATCCCCAGACGCTGGGCGACGAAGCCCAGCCCCCAGATGGCGGCGGCCATCAATAACATCATGTTTGAACGCATACGGAATCATCCCTGAGAAAGAGTCTCGGCGGCACTCGGGCCCCGCCATTACGATACCTGCGAGAAGGGGCGTTTGTCGTCAGCCATTTGTTGCCGGGCGAGGGCAGGATCAGCGGCTGGCCAGCTTGGCGAGCAGGGGCAGCAGGGCGAGCAGCAGCAGGTTGCCCCTAAGGATCCAGATCACCCAGAACTGCTGCTGGGTGGAGACAAGGGGAGCCCGTCCCTGGCGCAAGGATCGGCGCCAGTGGTGGAACAGCCGGCTGGGGTAGCCAAAGCTGATGGCCATGGCGAAGAACATCAGCAGCTTGGTGCGGTAACCCGGATTGGCAAACAGGATGGCCGGTGGCTGGGGATGGGCGACCACCAGCAGCACTCCCGTGATGAAGATGAGCAGCAGGGCCAGGGCGGCCAGGCTGTCAGCCAGCAGCAGCTTGCGCACCTGCTCGATGGACATGCCGCGCCGGAACAGGAAATACTCCGAGGTGATGGCACCGGTCAGGGTGATCACGGCGCAGTAATGGAGGGCAGTCAGCAGTTCCGGTTTCAACATCCAGGCCAGTTCCTTCTCGTTGGCCACCTGATGCGCTTCCGTTTGGACGCCATCAGGTGGGGCTGATATTCTGACACTACACGATGTCAGGGGATAGCATGGAGTCAGGGTTGGATAAGCGAGCAGTCTCCAAAAAGACCTGGTCCCTGGTGGCACGGATGCGCCTGGGCCTGCTTCTGCTCTTCATTCCCGTCCTGATGCTGGGCGCCATCTACTACTTGCACATGGAGCGCAGCCTGCAGCGAGAGCTGCAACAGCGCCTGCTCGCCACCAATCACCAGTTGCGCCACGTCTTCATCGAACCCTACCTGAACGAGATGGAGCGTCAGTTCTCCCTCATCTACGACCAGGTCAAGGTGGAGGACATCAGTGGCCCCCGTCTGCGCAACACCGACTCCTATCTCAGGGAGTGGCGTCTCTACAAGGGGGTGATGGCGGATCTCATCTACATCTATGTGGGCACCGCCGAGCGCCAGATGCTGATCTACCCCGAATGGCAGGCGGATGCGGACTTCGATCCTAGGGTGCGCCCCTGGTATCAGCTGGCCAGCCAGCATGTGGGCAAGATGGTCTGGACCGAACCCTACTACGACTACACCAACGGCACGCTGGTGATCGCCCTGGCGCGGGCCATCACCGACAAGGAGGGCAAGGTGCGGGGGGTCTTCGCGGTGGATGCCATCCTGGCCCCCTTCTCCGCCCAGCTGAACCGGCAGTGGAACAGCGGCTACCAGATGATCGTCAACCAGTCGGGCAAGGTGTTGGCCCACCCCGATCCCTCGCAACTGCTCAAGCCCATGACCCACCCGACCTGGCTCTCCCGCTTCAGCGGGGAGGACGGCATCTTCCTGGATCAGGCGTCTCGCCAGTTCGTGGCCTACAGCCGCCTGCCTGACCACAACTGGGTGCTGATCAGCGTGTTGCCCGCCTCCAGCATCCAGGCGGTGGTGGCGAGCGCCTCCCTCAACGTGCTCGGGATCATCGTGCTGGCCAGCGTGCTCTACATGGTGCTGGCACTGATCTGGTCCCGTTATTTCAGGCGGATGCTGGACGAGATCTCCACCGTGATCCGGGCCAGCCGGACCCAGCCTGACGAGGTGCACCAGGGGGGGATGCGCGAGCTCAGGCACGTCTATGCCGAGCTGGCGGAGGTGAGCAAGGATTATCACGAGGTGCGCCAGCAGGCGAACCTCGACAAGCTGACCGGCCTTTACAACCGGCGCTTCTTCGACGAGCGGTTGAATCGGCTGCTGCTCGATCAGGACAGCTTCTGCCTGGCCATGATCGATCTGGACGGTTTCAAGCGGATCAATGACACCTATGGTCACCAGACCGGGGACGTGGTGCTCAAGCGGGTGGCCAGCTTTGGCGCCAAGCTGCTGGGGGATCATGGCTGGGTATGCCGCTATGGCGGGGAAGAGCTGGTGGTGCTGTTCGCCAATCCGGATATCCACTTCTGCCAGATGCTGCTGGAGCAGTACAGGATGGGGGTGGCCTCTCTGCACTGGCGTGAACCCGGTCTTGGGATCACCTTCAGCGGCGGCCTGGTGGCGAGTGCCCCCGGGCTTGGGGCCAGGAGCCTGCTGACCATGGTCGATGCCGAGGTCTATCGCGCCAAGGGTGACGGCAAGAATCGCATCTACATGGTGGATCCCCTGGCTCCCCGGGACGACTCGCCCTCAGGGGATGGCATGTTGAGCAAAGAAGAGGCCTGAGGGCCTCTTCTTCATTGCGCGGATCAAGGGTGCAACTGCCAGGTCCAGAGGGGCCAGCCCAGCTCCTCGGCGCACTGGCGCAGGGCGGGGGCCGGATTGACCGCATGGGGATGGCTCACCGCCTGCAGCATGGGCAGATCGTTGTGGGAATCGCTGTAGCCGAAGCTCCCCTGCCAGAGGTGTTCCTTTCCGGCAAAGAGCTGGTTGATGCGGACCACCTTGCCTTCGCGAAAACTCAGGGTGCCGCGGGTCTGGCCGGTCAACATGCCGGCTTCCTCGTCGAGCAGGATGGCCACGCAGTGATCCATCCCCAGCATCTGCGCCATGGGGGCCACCAGATGCTCGCCGGAGGCGGAGATGAGCACCAGCTCGTCGCCACGCTGGCGGTGCCACTCGATGCGGGCCAGCCCCTCGGGGTAGAGGCGCTCCCGCAGCACCTGTTCGGCAAAGCGGGTGCAGAGGGAGTCGAGCCACTGGCGCGTCCTGCCTGCCAGCGGTTGCAGGGTGAAGGCCATGTACTGGTGCATGTCCATCTTGCCCTGGTGGTAGAGGGACATCATGGCCTGCTCCTCGGCCACCATGCCCGCCGGGGCCAGCTCCTGGGCCACCATGTACTCCAGCCAGAGGCTGGCGGAATCCCCCGCTATCAGGGTCTCGTCCAGATCAAACAGTGCCAGGGCCATGGCTGCTCCTCGGGTTGGCTGCCAGCATCGGGGTACTGGCTGAAAAATGAATGGGATTCATGGCGTTATGCTACCTCACAGAGTTGATCCCGGGCCACCACCAGGGTCACGGCGCTGCCTACCGGCAGCAGATCACCGGCACGGCGGTTGAGGCAATCCACCGTCAACAGCCCCGCCTCGCACTCCACCTGATAGCGGATGACGTTGCCGAGCAGCTGCTGCTGGCGAACGATGCCGGGCAGGCTGGGCTCGTGGCTGCCCGCCCCGGCGGGCAGCAGGATGATGGACTCCGGCCGCAGCGCCAGCTTGCCGCGAAAGCGCGGGCCGAACAGGGATTTGGCCTGCTCGCCACCCAGCAGGTTGTAGTTGCCGATAAAGCCCGCCACGAACTCGCTGGCGGGACGGGTGTAGATCTGCTCTGGCGTGCCGCTCTGGACGATGGAGCCCTTGTTCATCAGGAAGATCCGATCCGACAGGGTCAGCGCCTCCTCCTGATCGTGGGTCACGAAGATGGTGGTGAGCTCGAGGCGCTGCTGGATCTCGCGGATCTGCTGGCGCAGGCTGCGGCGGATGCGGGCATCCAGCGCCGAGAGCGGCTCATCCAGCAGCAGGATCCGCGGCTGCACCACCAGCGCCCGGGCCAGCGCCACTCGCTGGCGCTGGCCGCCGGAGAGCTCGGCTGGATAGCGGCGCTCGAAGCCGGTCAGCTCCACCAGCTCTAGCGCCTCCTGTACGCTGGCGGCGAGATCCCGCCCCGGCTGGGGTTTCATCTTGAGGCCGAAAACGACGTTGTCCCACACCGTCATGTTGGGAAACAGCGCATAGCTCTGGAACACCATGCCGATGCCCCGCTTCTGGGGGGCCTGCCAGGTAATGTCCTCACCGGCCACCCGCACCTGACCACCATCCACCGGGGTGAGCCCGGCCAGGGCCCGCAGCAGGGTGGATTTGCCGCAGCCGGAGGGGCCGAGCAGGGTCACCAGCTCCCCCTTGCGGATGCCGAATTCAATCCCCTCGAACACCTTGGTGTCACCGTAGGATTTGTGCAGTTGATTCACTTCTAGATGGAACATGTTGATTCACCGATGAAATCTGTTGGCTGCCCAGGTGAGCAGCAGGGTCAGCAGGAAGTAGCTCATCACCAGGGCGCTGGTGAAGTGGCCCGAGGTGGCACGCATGTTGTAGAGGTAGACCTGCAGGGTCTCGTAACGGGTGCCCACCAGCATGTTGGCAAACACGAACTCGCCGAGCAGGAAGGAGAGGGAGAGAAACAGTGCCGCCAGCAGCCCCTTGCGCAGGCAGGGGATCACCACCAGCAGGAAGGCGCGGGCACTGCTCGCCCCCAGCAGATGAGCGGCATCCATCAGATCCTTGAGCGGCACCCCTTGCAGGCTGTTGGCCAGCGCCCGGTACATGAAGGGGAGCACCACGGTGAACCAGGTCCCGATCAGGATCCACGGCGTGCCGATAATCGGCAGCACGCCGTCAGCGTAGATCTGCAGCAGCCCCACCGAAGAGACCACGGGCGGCACCGCGAAGGGGAGCAGGATCAAGAGGTTCATCCAGGGATCCAGCCTGGGGAAGTAGTAGGCCACCACCAGCACGGTGGGCACCAGCACCAGGGTCCCCAGCAGCAGGGTGGCGAAACAGACCAGGAGGCTGCGGCCAAAGGCCGCCAGAAAGCGCGGATCGCCCCAGAGCTTGAGATACCAGTCGAGGGTAAAGCCATCCGGCAGCAGGGTCGCCCCCCAGCGGGTGGAGATGGAGTAGAGAAAGGTGGCCAGCAGCGGCAGCAGCAGGGTGGCGACCAGCGCCCCCAGCACCCATCTGGGCCAGCGCGGCGTCAAATCATGCATGGGATTGCCCCCTGTTCACATAGCTCTTTTTCAGCAGCCACTGGTTGGCGGCTGTCACCACCCCCAGCAGCACCATCAGGATCACCGCCAGCGCCGCCGCGAGATTCGGCTCGAGGAAGATGTCGCCGGAGACCAGACTGGCCACCCTGATGGTCACCAGGTTGAAGTTGCCGGTGGTGAGGGCGTAGGCGGAGGCATAGGCTCCCACCGCGTTGGCAAACAGGATGATCAGGGTGCCGAGCAAGGCGGGCGTCAGCACCGGCAGCGCCACGTGCCACACATACTGGCCCTTGCTGGCGCCAAGCAGGGCGGCGGCCTGGGGCCACTCATCCTGCAGGGCGTCGAACGCCGGGTAGAGCAGCAGCAGGGCAAGCGGGATCTGGAAGTAGGTGTAAATCAGGATAAGGCCGCTGCCCGAATAGAGGTTGAAGCCATCGATGAGGCCCCAGGATTTGAGCAGCAGGGTCACCGCGCCATTGATGCCGAGCACGATGATGAATGCGAACGCCAGCGGCACGCCGCTGAAGTTGCCCGTCATGGTGACGAAGGCCAGCAGCAGCCGCTTGACCCGCTCGCCGCTGTGGCGCAGCGCCGCGGCCCCGAGGGTGCCGATGGCGAGCCCCGCCAGGCTGGCGATGCCGGCGATGCGCAACGAGTTGCCGAAGGATTGCAGATAGAAGGGGGAGCTCAAAATCTCCCGGTAGTGGTCGAGACCCCAGCCATCGGGGGTCTGGACGCTGCCCACCAGCACCCACACCATGGGGGCGAGCTGGAACAGGATCATCAATAGGACAAAGGGCAGCAGCACCAGGGCCGGCAGCCAGTGGCGGCGCACCCGGCGTGGCTTCACCTGTTGATCCGCGAGGATCTCGGTGGTGGCAGGCATCATCAGTGCACCTCGCGCATAAAGGCCGCCTTGAGCTGCGGGGGGGCTGCCGGCTTGTCGTGGGGAACTCCCAGCAGATCCGCCATCAGGGCGCAGAGCTGGGTCTGGGCGATCGCCACCCCATCCGGCCAGCGCTCGACGAAGGCATCGCCAAAGAGCCAGAGCGGCACGGTGCGCTCCTCGGCCAGGGTGCCGCCATGGCTGAGATCGTTGTTCATGCCGTGATCCGAGGTGATCACCACCTGATACCCCTCCGCCAGCCACTGGGGCAGCAGGTCGGCCAGCAGGCTGTCCATGCGGCGCGCCTGATTGCGGTACTGGCGGGAATCGAGGCCAAACTGGTGGCCAGCGTCATCCACCCCCATGGGGTGGATCAGCAGAAAATCGGGGTCGTACTGGCTGCGCAGCCACTCGCCGTCCATCAGCAGGTGGCTGTCGGGGTAGCCGTCATCCCAGTAGAAGCAGCCGTGCTGGATGGGCAGTTGCTCGTCATGGGTGAAGCGATCGCGGGCCGCCAGCCAGGGGCTCTGGTTGTAGAGCTCGCTCACCCAGTGGTAGGCCGCCGCTGCGGTGCGTTTACCCGCGGCCCGGGCCAGATGGAAGATGGAGTCGTGTTGGCTCAGGCGCGTCACCCCGTTGTGGGTGATGCCGCTCGCCACCGGCGGCAGGCCGGTCAGGATGCACTCGTAGAGAGGGCGGGAGAGGGAGGGCAGGGCGGCACTCAGGGTCGTATGCAGGCCGCGCTCTGCCTCCACCATGCCACAGAGGTAGCCCATGCAATGGGCTACCTCTGCTGCCAGGCCATCCACAAGTACCACTATCACCTTGTGTTGCACTGGCCACTCCTTACTGCATGTTGATCATGACGGTTTCCTGCCACTGGCGCGGCAGGGCCTTGGAGCTCTGCTCCCAGGCGGCGTGATCCTGCACCGGCTTGGCATTGGCATACTGCTCGGCCGGCAGCAGCTTGGCCTTGACGTCATCCGGCAGGGTCACGTTGCTGCGGATGGGGCGGGCATAGCCACGGGCCAGGTTGATTTGACCTGCATCGGAGAGGATGTATTCCCGCGCCAGCTTGGCGGCGTTGGGGTTCTTGGCCCACTTGTTGATGATGGTGGTGTAGCCGGCGATGACTGAGCCGTCGCTCGGGATCACCACATCAAACTTCTTGGGGTCGATCTGGTCGCGGTAGTTGAGGGCGTTGAAGTCCCACAGCACCCCCACTTCCACTTCGCCTTTCTCGATGTTGGCGATGGTCGGGTCGTTCAGCGACAGACGGCCCTGCTTGGCCAGCTTGCCGAACAACTCCAGGGCGGGTTTCAGATTCTTCTCGCTGCCGCCGGTGGCATAGGCCGCCGCCAGCACGCCGTTGTTGGCCTGGGAGGCGACGCCTACGTCACCCAGGGTCACCTTGTAGTCGCCACCCAGCAGGGATTGCCAGCTGGTGGGGGCGGCCTTGACCAGATCCTTGTTGATCAGGAAGGCGATGGTGCCGGTATAGGCCAGCATCCAGTGGCCGTCCGCATCCTTGGCCCAGTTGGGAATGTCGGCCCAGGTGGAGGGCTTGTAGGGCTGGGTGACCCCCTGCTTGACCGCCACCGGGCCGAAGGCGCCGCCCACGTCGCCGATGTCGGCGGTGGCATTGGCCTTCTCGGCGGCGAACTTGGCGATCTCCTGGGCGGAGCTCATGTCGGTATCCTGATGCTTGATGCCATAGATGCTGCCGAGCTGCTGCCAGGTATCCTTCCAGTTGGCCCAGCTGTCCGGCATGCCGACGCTCTGGAGCTGGCCCTCACCGCGGGCGGCTTTTTCGAGATCCGCGATGTTATCGGCGGCAAACAGCGGTTGACTGATGGCCACCAGGGCCAGTGCACTTGCGATCACGCTTTTCATCATCCCATCCCTCTGGACTAGGTCAGTTAAGGTTCGAGAGGGATGCTAGAGGGGAAATATGACGGTGGCGGGGCGCTTTGATGGCAGTTTCGTGACAATCGCCCTGTCATGGCGCTGTCATCAGGGGCGGTTACAACTCGGGGTCGACAACCTCTGGTCTACTCCAGTGGTGTGCAAACCCGAATGACCGACAGGGATGTGACAGTGACAGAGCGATTGAGTGAACAGGGGATGGCCGATGGCCGCACACCCTCCAAGTGCGAACAGATTTGCCGGACCCTGCGCCGCTATATCGGCAGCGGACACCTGGCGGCGGGGCAGCAGCTGCCCGCCGAACGGGCGCTGAGCGAGCGCTTCGCCACCACCCGCATCACCATCAAGGAGGCGCTCTCCAGCCTCGAGGCGGACGGCCTCATCTACCGGGCCGAGCGGCGCGGCTGGTTCGTGGCGCCGCCTCGCCTCACCTACGATCCCGCCATCCACACCCACTTTCACCAGTGGATTGGCGAGCAGCAGCGCACCGCCGAGACCCGGGTGCTGGCTCATGGCAACCAGCTTGCCAGCAGCGAGTTGTGCCGCTGGATGGGTCTGGAACCCTTTACGCCGCTCTACGAAATCCGCCGCCAGCGGCTGATCGACGGTCGCCCCGTGCTCCACGTCAGCCATCACCTGCTGGCGAGCCGCTTCCCCGGCATCGCCAGCGCTCCCCTGGCCAGCTCCCTCACCGAGCTCTACCGACAGCGCTATGGCATAGGCCAGGGCTGGGCGAGCCTCGAGATCACCCCGTCGGCGGCACGGGGAGAGATAGCCCGCGCCCTCAACCTGGCCCAGGGGAGCGCCGTGCTGCGGTTGGTGCGGGTCAATCATGACGAGGAGGGGAAGCTGGTGGATTGCGACATCGAGCACTGGCGACCGGACGCCATCCGCATCTGCCTGGATACCCGGGCACTGCAACCGCTCGCCACCGGCGCGCGGCAGGTGCAACTGGCAGAGTAGCGGCGTTCTAGCACTGACATGGCGGATCCCGCAGGATCCACCGGGATCAGTTGTCGATGTTGGGGATCAGATCGTCGAAGCTCTGGTAGCCGCAGTCCGCCAGTTGCAGGGACATGGTGTAGGTCTTGCTGCCCTCCCGCTGGCCGATGGCGGGGCGGTTGAGCTTGAGCTCCTGATGCCAGTACTCCTTCATGCGATCGATCAGCGCCATGGCCTCGCTTTCCCCCAGATGGAGCTGGCACAGCGCCATGTAGTTGTTGGGCCTGTGCATGTTCTCCACCAGATAGTCCCCCAGCACCGACATGGCCTGGCGCGCCTGCTGGCGGGCGAAGCGGCTGTGCTGCTCGAAGCTGATGCGCTCGCTGATGAGGAAGTGGTAGCTGTTGTCGATGCCAAGCTGCAGGATGCCGAGCTTCTCCAGCTTGCGCAGATAGAGGTAGCAGGAGGCATCGGTCAGGCCGTACTCCCGCTTGAGATCGATAAGGGTCTTGTCGCGCCAGAAGATGTTGGCGAGGAAGGCATAGAGCCCCGGCTCCTTGTGAAACGCCTCGTCCTGCTCCTGGGTAAAGACGGCCCGGCGGCTCTGGGCATCCTGGGTCCGGTCCAGCAGCTCTTCGAAGGAGAGTCCCACCAGATGGCAGATCTCCAGCAGAGTGTCGAACGGCAGGGAGGGCTTGTTCATCATGCGCTTCACGGTGGCGATGGAAACCCCCATGGCTTCTGCCAGGGTCTGATAGCGGATCCCCTTGTCGGTCAGGGTTTTCTTCAGGGTGTCGAGGATGTGATTGGCCAGTGTCTGGCTGTAGGTCATGCAACTATTCCTTTATCTGCATTTTTAGTCGTGTCAGAAATTGAGTGGTTTGTCTGTATCGGGCTCAAATTTTGACACCTAGAAAAACCAGAGGAGGGTAACCCGGTGATAATGGCGGAAATGGCCTGACCAGTTGTGGTGCAAGGTGGCAGAAAATGACACTCGGTGGTGCATATCCTTCAACCTTTCAACATTTTGCTGGTGATGCATATTACATCGCACATAATTCAACACGAATCGGATTCAATACCTTCCTGGTTGAGAAAACGATTGTTTGCTTCCAATTTAAGGGTTTTTTTAACCGCAAGGTTTTATTCTTTCCTGGCATTGAGCGGAACTCGCAAGAGGTCCGCTTTTTTTCTTTTCTCCGAATCTGAGCCCGTCGTCAAGAATGGGGCGCAGTTTTGGTACTTCCTGCGCCACCGACCCCGGAAGGCAGTCCTTTATTCCCCCTGACCGGCAAACAGCTTGGGGATCTCCCGCACCAGCCAGCTCTTGGCCTTGCCCATGGTGTCTCGCCGCCAGGCCAGCACGACCTGGATCTGGTGGCGATATTCGGGACTGATCACCTTGAGTCTGCCCGCCTTGATGTCCTCTTCAATCCAGCGTTGCGGCATGGTGCCGATGCCGAGCCCCGCCAGCAGGGCGTCCCGCTTCTCCCCCATGGTGCTGACGGTCAGGCGCGGCTGCTTGTCGAGCAGGCGGTAGGTGAGCACCGGCTTGCGCAGCGCCGTGTCGGCCACCGCGATGGCGCGATAGCGGCGCAGGGTCTCGTCCGCCAGGGGCTCGGGTTCCTGATGCAGGGGGTGATCGGGGTGGGCGACGTAGAGCATCACCTCCTCCCTGAGCACCTGGTGCTTGATGCCGGTCATGGCGATATCGGCATTGAGGGAGGAGATGAGCAGGTCGGCGCGACCATCCTCCAGGCACTCCCAACTGCCCGCCAGCACCTCGGCGCGAAACCTCAGCCGGGTATCGGTCTGTTCTGCCAGCCGATCCACCAGGGGGTAGAGAGCCTGTACCGGCATCAAGGCATCGACGGCGATGGTGATGTCGGTCTCCCAGCCACGGGAGAGGGCCCGGGTCTCCCCCACCAGGTGCTCGGCCGCCTCCAGCAGCACCCGGCCCCGCTCCAGCAGCATGCGGCCCGCCGGGGTGAACTTGGTCCTGTGGCCGCTGCGGTCGAACAGCATGGCGTCCAGCTCGTCTTCCAGCTTTTGTACCGTGTAGCTCAGCGCCGAAGGCACCTTGCCCAACTCGTCGGCCGCCGCCGCGAAGCTGCCACGACGGTCGATGGCGTCCAGCACCCGGATCGCCTCCAGGGTCAACGCCCGCTCCTTGTTCGATTCCTTGGCCATATCAAACCTTCAATTTTTTTGAATGTGTTTACCAGATTATCTCGCTAACAACTTAGGGGAAGTCACTTTAATATTCAATCAACGCTTAGGCAGGAACGCCTGGCAGCCAAATAAAAGGTAGTTCCGGGCTGAGACATCCCCAAACACGATGTCTGATGTCAGCAAAAGAACAACATAGTATTTGAATGATCTCTTGCATGGATGCATTGATTCGGGCCCAAGGGGCCTTGGCAATGACATAAAACCCAAGAGAGTGAATGAACATGAAAAACGTAATCAAGATGCTGGCCGTTGCAGGCCTGATGACCGCAGGTGCCGCCCAGGCTTCCGTTCCCGCTGACTTCAATGCCGCCCCGGGCGTGCTGTTCGTCAACTGGAGCGCCACCGCCGCGATGGACGGCAAGGCCAACCCCATGCTGGAGGTGCGCGACGAGTCCGGTGATCTGCTGGCTTCCGTCCACGCCAACCTGATGGGCACCCAGCAGGTCGCCATCCCGAGCCGTACCCAGGGCAAGCTGACGGTGAGCCTGGGCAACGAAAGCAGCAGCTACCGCATCCCCTTCGGTCTGGGTGACGGTCGCCAGCGTTAATGAACCAACTTGGTCAGTGAGGAGCACACCATGATGAAATTGAGAGCCGCAGAAGCACGGGGCAAGGCCAACTTTGGCTGGCTGGATGCCCGTCACAGCTTCTCCTTCGGTCACTACTATGACCCGGAATGGATGGGACACTCTGCCCTGCGGGTCATCAATCAGGATCGGGTGGCGCCGGGTGGCGGTTTCGCGACCCACCCTCACGCCAACATGGAGATCCTCACCTGCGTGCTGCAAGGCACCATAGAGCACAAGGACAGCCTCGGCCACGCCGAGCAGATCCCGGCGGGGGATTTCCAGCTGATGAGCGCAGGGTCCGGCATCCGGCACAGCGAGTACAACCCCTCGCAGACCGAGCCGCTCTCCCTGTTGCAAATCTGGATCGAGCCGAATGAACACGGCACGACCCCGGGTTATCAGCAGAAGAAGATTGAAAACAAGCCCGGGATGACGCTGGTGGCGTCACCGGACGGCGAGGCGGGATCCTTCAGGATCCGCCAGCAGGCCCGCGTATGGCGGCTGCAGCTTGCCGAAGGGGAGACCCTCGAGTGGGCATTGCAAGGGCGTCATGGTTACCTGCACATGATTTCAGGGGAGCTGACCGGCAACGGTCTGGCTGCCCGACCCGGCGACGGGCTGCTCAGCCGCGACGAGTCGAGCTGGGTGCTCATCGCCTCCAGGGGGAGTGAAGCCCTGCTGTTTGACCTGCCTTGATAGAAAAATCTTGGCGAAATGAATGAGTTAACAATTAGCTTTTACACTGTAAATACCATGATGGTAAGCAAAGGAATATGACGATGGACAAGATGAAAGATGTGGCACTGCTGGTGGGTCGTGTACTGCTGGCGCTGATGTTCGTGATGGCTGGCTGGGGCAAGATCGGCGGTTACGCCGGTACCCAGGGTTACATGGAAGCCATGGGCGTGCCCGGGTTCATGCTGCCCCTGGTGATCCTGCTGGAGCTGGGTGGCGGTCTTGCCATCATGCTGGGCCTGTTTACCCGCAGCCTCTCCGTGCTGCTGGCCGGTTTCACCCTGATGGCCGCCTTCATCTTCCACTATCAGCCTGCCGAGCAGATGCAGATGCTGATGTTCATGAAGAACGTCTCCGTGGCCGGTGGTTTCCTGGCCCTGGCGGCGGCCGGTGCAGGGGCTTTCAGCCTGGATGCCCGCCTCGGCAAGCACTGGTAATACCCTGACGTTTCAAGTTTTCCAACGCCTTTTGGCCGGTGCCCCGCACCGGCTTTTTTGTGCCCGCTTCCCGGGGATGTCATCGGTGTGACGGCGCGCAGTCCGGACGCCACAAGTGCCTTTTGCATCTTATCCCCCGATCCCTGACAATCCCGATTCGCGTGCCGTGACGGGAATGCCAGAGAGTGTCCCCCCGCGCACCCCCTCTTCATGAAATTGGCGGGAGTCGTCCATGTTTACCCTCTACCACTCCAATCAGCTGGATCTGCTCAAGGAGCTGCTGGTGAGCCGCATCCGGCAGGCTCCGCTCTCCCACCCCTTCGATCGGGAGCAGATCCTGGTGCAGAGTCCCGGCATGGCCCAGTGGCTCAAGCTGGAGCTGGCCAAGGCGTTCGGCATCGCCGCCAACATCGACTTTCCCCTGCCCGCGAGTTTCATCTGGGAGATGTTCACCCGGGTGCTGGCGGACGTGCCGCGCCAGAGCCCCTACAACAAGGGGGCCATGAGCTGGCACCTGATGACCATTCTGCCCACTCTGCTCGGCAGACCCGCCTTTGCGCCCCTCGCGGCCTATCTGGGGGGCAGTGACGGGGCGGTGCCGGAGCAGGTGCGGCTCTGGCAGCTCTGCCAGAAGGTGGCGGATCTGTTCGACCAGTATCTGGTCTACCGGCCGGACTGGATCGCCCGCTGGGAAGAGGGGGAAGGATTGAGCCAGGAGCTGGCCGGAGTGAGCGGTCAGGATTGGCAGCCCGAGCTCTGGCGCGAGCTGGTGGCCCGCACCCTGGCCCTCAGCCCCAGCGGCTACCACCGCGCCAACCTCTACGAGGCCTTCATCCACGAGCTGGAGCGCACCCGGGATCTGCCGGGCAGGCTGCCGCAACGGGTCTTCGTGTTCGGCATCTCGGCCCTGCCGCCCCGCTATGTGGAGGCCCTGCTGGCCCTCGGCAGCCGCCCCGAGGTGGAGGTACACCTGTTTGTGACCAACCCCTGCCGCTACTACTGGGGGGATTTGCTCGATCGCAAGACCCTGGCGCGCCTCGAAAACAAGCTCAAGCCCGGCACGGATCTCGAGACCCTGCAGGGCCCTGCCAATCCGCTGCTCGCCTCCATGGGCAAGCTGGGGCGCGACTACCTGCACCAGCTGATGGAGCTGGAGGTGCCGCAGATCGAGGCCTTCGTCGACATCGAGGATCGCGACGATGAGGGCAAGGTCACCTTGCTGCGGGCCATCCAGAAAGACGTGCTGGAGCTGGCGGAACGGGGGGCTGGCGAGTTCAGTCTCGATGCCAGCCATCACAAGAGCCCTGTCAGCCTGGATGACGGCACCCTGCAGATCCACGCCTGCCACGGCCCCATGCGGGAGCTCGAGGTGCTGCACGACCGGCTGCTGGCCCTGTTCGAGCAGGATCCCACCCTCACCCCCAAAGACGTGGTGGTGATGATGCCGGACGTCAACAGCTACGGCCCCTACATCCAGGCCGTCTTTGGCAAGGAGGGCGGCAAGGGGCGGGGCGGGGCCCGCGGCCAGATCCCCTTTGCGATCTCCGATCGGGCGGCGAGCCAGGAGAGCCCGCTGCTGCAAAGTTTCCTCGCCCTGCTCAGGCTGCCGAACGCCCGCTTCGGGGCGGGGGAGCTGCTCGCCATCCTGGAGGTGCCCGCCGTGCTGCGCCGCTTCGAGCTGGACGACGACGAGTTCAACGTGCTGCGACGCTGGGTGCAGGAGACCGGCATCCGCTGGGGGCTGGATGACGACTATCCCGAGCGCTTCGCGCTGCCGCGTCTGTCCGGCAACAGTTGGCTGTTCGGCCTGAGGCGCATGCTGCTGGGCTTTGCCATGGGGGACGGGGAGCCGGTGGCGGGGATCCTGCCCTATGCGGACATCGAGGGGCAGCAGGGGCTGATCCTCGGCAAGCTCGCCTGGTTCGTCGACTCCCTGGCGGAGTTTCTGCCCCGGCTGCAACAGGCACAGCCGCTGGCCGAATGGCACGCCTGCCTGCTGGCGCTGCTGGAGTGCTTCTATCTCGCCGACGAGGATGAAGAGCGCCAGCTCCAGCTCATTCGCAGCCAGCTCACCGACTGGCAGGCCCAGCTCGGCGAGGCCCGCTTCGAGCAGGCCATCAGTGCCGACCTCTTGCAGGACTACCTCGGCAGCGTGCTGGGGGAGTCCCGCTCCAGCCAGCGCTTCCTCGCCGGTCAGGTCAACTTCTGCACCCTGATGCCGATGCGCTCCATTCCCTTCCGCCAGGTCTGCCTGCTCGGCATGAACGACGGCGTCTACCCGCGCACCCTGCCCCCCATGGGCTTCGATCTGATGGCGGTGGCCTCGCGGCGCGGGGACCGATCCCGCCGGGATGACGACCGCTACCTCTTCCTCGAGGCGCTCCTCAGTGCCCAGCAGGGGCTCTACATCAGCTATCAGGGGTTCAGCGCCCAGGACAACAGCGAGAAGGTGCCCTCCGTGTTGCTGGCGGAGCTCATCGACTACGTGCGCCAGGGCTTCGTGCTGGCGGGGGATGAAGATCTCGACGATGACACCTCGGGCCAGCGGCTGCTCGAACACCTTATCGTGGCGCACCCCCTCACCCCCTACAGCCCGGCCTACTTTTACCCCGAACCCGGCTCCGGTCTCTTCACCTATGCCGCCGACTGGCTGCCGGCACTGAGCCCGGAGCGGGGGGCCGCCAACTTCCAGAGCGGCGATCTGCCCCTGCCCGCGGAGTGGGGCAGGGAGCAGGGGCTGGAGCTGGCGGAGCTGCTGCGCTTCTATCGCCAGCCCGCCAGGTACTTCCTCAACCGCCGCCTCAAGGTGTGGTTCGAGCTGGAGGAGGCGACCATCGAAGACAGCGAGCCCTTCGAGCTGGACGGCCTGCAGCACTATCAGCTCAAGGCGCTGCTGCTGGATGCCCATCTGACCGAAGGGGAGAGCGAGGCCCGTCGCCACCGGCTGCAACTCTCCGGCCTGTTACCGCAAGGGTGGTTCGGCAGCCTGCTGCTGGAGGAGATCGACGGCGAGATGGGCAAGCTGGCGGCGCGGCTGCGCCCCTGGACGGGGGACAAACAGGCGGTGGAGATCGACATCGCCCTGGCCCAGGGGCAGCTTCAGGGCTGGATAGACACCCAGAAGGGACGAGCGCTGGTGGTCAAACCCGGCAGCTTCAACGGCAAGGATCTGCTGCTGGCCTGGATCCAGCACCTTTGCCTCTCATTGAGCAGCGCCCCCGGCGACACCCTGCTGTTCGATGCCAAACAGAGTCTGCGGCTGCCAAGGCTTGCGGCGGACGAGGCGCGGCCCAGGTTGGCGGCCCTGGTGGCCCTCTGGACCCAGGGGATGAAGCGGCCGCTGCCGTTCTTCCCGAGCACCGCCTGGGAGTGGCTCAAGGGGATCGAGAAGGATCCGGCAAAGCCGGAGGAGGCCGACAAGGCGGCACTTGCCCGCTTCAACGGCGGCTACATGGTGACGGGAGAGGGGCAGGACGTCTATGTCGCCCGCTGCTTCCCGGAACTCGATGACGAGGTGCTGGCCCAGTTGCAGGGGCTGGCCCGTGAACACCTGACCCCGCTCCATCAGGCGCTGGAGGAGTTGCAATAATGGCTAACCCGCTCAATCCCCTGCGTTTTCCCCTCTATGGCGAGCGGCTGATCGAGGCCTCCGCCGGGACCGGCAAGACCTATACCATCGCGGGCCTCTATCTGCGCCTCTTGCTGGGCCACGGCCCGGTTATCGAACAAGCAGGCGAGGAGGGGGGAGACGCCGGTCAGCCCTGTGCCCACGAGCGGCCCCTGTCGGTGACCGAGATCCTGGTGGTGACCTTTACCGAGGCGGCCACCGCCGAACTGAGGGGGCGGATCCGCGCCCGCATCCACGAGGCGCGCCTCGCCTTTATGCGCGGCCACAGCACGGATACCCTGCTGGCCCAACTGCTGGCGGAGGTGGAGGATCACGACCTGGCGGCCTGTCGCCTGCTGGCCGCCGAGCGGCAGATGGACGAGGCGGCGGTCTTCACCATCCACGGCTTCTGCCAGCGGATGCTCAGGCAGAATGCCTTCGAGTCGGGCGCCCTCTTTGAAACCGAATTTTTGACCGACGACAGCCGGCTCCGGCTGCAGGCGGTGAGTGACTACTGGCGCGCCGAGTTCTATCCGGTGGATCAGCCCCTGGCCCGGGCGGTGCGAAGGCTCTGGCCGAGCCCCGCTGCCCTGCTGCGGGAGATGGGGAGCTGGCTCGACAACGACGAGCTGGAGATCCGCCCGGTGGCGGGGGACGAGACCCTGGCGGCGCGGCACAGCGTCGCCATGGCCCGCATCGGGGCAGTGAAAGCCGGGTGGCTGGCGCAGACGGACGAGATCCGCCGCCAGACCGAGGGGCAGATCAGCCGTTACACCGGCAAGAACTACGAGGGCTGGCTTGCCAAGATTGGCGACTGGGCGCAGGACGAGACCAGCGGCTACGTCCTCCCCAAGGAGCTGGAGCGCTTCGGCCAGCAGGCGCTGGAGGAGAACCTCAAGAAGGGGGGAGCGGTGCCCACCCTGCCGCTCTTTGGCGAGATAGACGCCCTGCTGGCGAGCCGACCCGGCATCCGGGATCTCGTCTTGCAGCGGGCGGCCAGGGTGGTGCGCAGCCGAATGCAGGAGAGCAAGCGCCAGGCCCATCAGCTCTCCTTCGACGATCTGCTGCGGGATCTCGACGGGGCGCTCGGCTCGGGCCTGGGGGAGCGGCTGTGCGAGCGCATCCGCGCCACCTACCGGGTCGCCATGATCGATGAATTCCAGGATACCGACCCCCAGCAGTACCGCATCTTCCATCGCCTTTACGGCGGTCACCAGGACACGGCGCTCCTGATGATCGGCGACCCTAAGCAGGCCATCTACGGCTTTCGTGGCGCGGACATCTTTACCTACATCCAGGCGCGGCGAAATGTGAGCGCCCACTACACACTGGGGCGCAACTGGCGCTCAAGCCGCGCCCTGGTGGCGGCGGTCAACGGCCTGTTCGAGCGGGCGAAGGATCCCTTCATCTACGAGGCGGACATCCCCTTCCTGCCGGTGGAGGCGCAGGGCAAGAGCCGGGCACTGCTGATCGAGGGGCAGAGCGTCCCCGTGCTGCACTGCTGGCAGCTCACCGGTCAGCCCACCTTCAACAAGGGGGAGTACCAGAGCAGGATGGCCCGCGCCACGGCGGCGGAGATCCATCGCCTGCTCACGCTGGCCCGGGAGGGCAAGGCGATGCTCGGCAGCGAGCCGGTCAGGGCCGGGGATATCGCCGTGCTGGTGCGCACCGGCGCCGAGGGCAAGCTGGTGCAACAGGAGCTGGCGCGCCTTGCCATCGCCTCCGTCTATCTGTCGAACCGCGAGAGCGTGCTGGCCCAGGTGGAGGCGCGGGAGATCCTGCTGATCCTGCACGCCTGCCAGAACCCGAGCGATGAGCGAAGCCTTAGGGCAGCGCTCGCCACCGGCCTGTTCGATCTCGATGCCAGGGCCCTGGACGCGCTGGCCTCGGACGAGCGGGCCTGGGAAAGCGCGGTGCAGGAGTTCATGGGATACCGCGCGGTCTGGCATCGCCACGGGGTGCTGGCCATGCTGCGGGCCCTGATGCACGGGCGCAACCTCGCCGCCTCCCTGCTGGCGAGCCCCTACGGGGAGCGGCGGCTGACCAACTTCCTCCATCTCGGCGAGCTGCTGCAACAGGCGAGCGGCGAGCTGGACGGGGAGTACGCCCTGCTGCGCTGGCTCGGGGAGGCGGTGAGCCAGCCCAACGGCCAGGACGGGGAGCAGATACTTCGCCTGGAGTCCGAGCGCAAGCTGGTGCAGATCGTCACCATCCACAAATCCAAGGGGCTGGAGTACCCGCTGGTCTTCCTGCCGTTCATTTGCAGCCACCGCGCCGCCGACACCCCCCTGTTCCACGAAGCGGGGGAGGCGGGCAATCGCACCGTGCTCGATCTCACCGGTGCCGAGGCGTCCCTGGCCGAGGCCGACAAGGAGCGCCTCGCCGAAGACTTGCGCCTGCTCTACGTGGCCCTGACCCGGGGGGTCTATGCCACCTGGCTCGGGCTGGCGCCGGTGCGCTCCGGGGCGGGCAAGTCGGAGAAGACCGACCTGCACCGCACCGCCATCGGCTACCTGCTGCAAAAGGGGGAGGAGGGGGACGCCGGGACACTGGCGACCGCCCTCACCGACCTGGCCCAGGCCCTGCCGGGGGTGGCCGTCGGTGAGCCCTCGCTAACCCGCCCGGCCCCGCTGCCCGCCGAAGCGGAGACGCCGGGGGAGCCCACCGTGCGCGCGTTCCAGGGGCAGCTTGAGCGGGACTGGTGGATCAGCTCCTACTCCGGGCTCGCGGCCCAGGGCAACGGCCACGGCAAGGGGGTGCTGGCCAACCCCGGCTTCGACGACGAGGTGGCCACCGAGGCCGCCGTCACCGTGCAGGAAGAGGAGGCGCCCGCCCCTTCCATCTTCACCTTCCCCAAGGGGGCGCGTCCCGGCACCCTGCTCCACAGCCTGTTCGAGACCATCGACTTCGAGCACGCGGGGGGCGAGTCGCTGGCACAGCACATCGCCGCCCTGCTGACCCAGGAGGGGTTCGACGAAGGCTGGGCCCCCGTGCTGCAACAGCAGGTGGAGGCGGTGCTGGATACCTCCCTTGAGACCGGCCTTGGGGATCCGGTGCGGCTGCGGGATCTGGCCCCCGAGCGCAAACAGGTGGAGCTGGAGTTCTTCCTGCCCATGGGGCGGGTGACGGCACCGGCGCTGACCGCACTCTGCCAGCTGCACGACCCCCTGTCGCGGGGGGGCAAGCCGCTCGGTTTTGCCACCGTGCAGGGGATGCTCAAGGGCTTTATCGACCTGGTGTTCGAGTGGCAGGGGCGCTGGTATCTGCTCGACTACAAATCGAACCACCTTGGCATGAGCCCCGCCGATTACGGCCGCCCGGCCCTGGAGCGGGCCATGCGCGAGCATCGCTACGATCTGCAATACCAGCTCTATTCGCTGGCCCTGCACCGGCTGCTCGCCTTGCGGCTGCCGGGCTACGATTTCGACCGGCATTTTGGCGGGGTCTTCTATCTCTTCCTGCGCGGCATGCCCCAGGGGGGCATTTTCCATGCCAGGCCCAGCCGGGAACTGGTGCTGGGGCTGGACGAGTTGTTTAGTAAAGGTGTGACATCTGACGATCATCGTTTAGAGAAATCGAACAAGGCAGAGGCATGAGGGGCGAGATGAAGGGCGAAACCATGATAGAGCGGCTGAAAGCCTTGGCGCTGGCGGGGCGCATCCGCCAGCTTGACCTGCAATTTGCCAGGCTGGTGGCCGACCTTGGCGGCAGCCCTGAGCTGGTGCTGGGGGCCGCGCTCGCCTGCCATGAGCTGGGGCGCGGCCATGTCTGCCTGCCGCTGGCGATGCTCGCTCAGGGCGGTGACGGGCAGGGATCCTCGCGTCCCTTCGGGCTGGATCCGGATCAGAGCCGGGATCTGCTGGCGGATCTCGCGGATCCTGCAAGCTGGCCCGCCCTCTTTGCGGCCAGCCCCCTGGTGGGGAGCGAACAGGAGGAGGGGGAGACCCCCCGCTGGCCCCTGCGACTCTGGGGGGATCGCCTCTACCTCACCCGCTACCACGACTTTGAGCTGGGGGTGGCCCGCCACCTTAGCGCCTTGAGTGAACGGGCCGAATGGCCGGAGATTGCCCCGGCCCTGTCACGCCTCTTTGCCCGCGACTACGGCCTGGTGTTCGGGGCCCTGCTCAAGGCCCGCCTCGCACCGGATTTCTCCGTCCGCCACTTTGTGGAGAAGTACCTGGATCTGGTCTTCCCCCATGAGGTGGAGTGGCCCGCCGTGGAGACCCTGCTAAAAAGCGCCCAGGCGGCCAGCGAGCTGGAGCGGCTGGATACCCTGGTGCCCGAGGCGCTCTGCTGCAACGGCCAGAAGCTGGCGGCGGCCATGGCGGCGGCGCGCCCCTTCGCGGTCATCTCCGGCGGCCCCGGCACCGGCAAGACCACTACGGTGGCCAAGCTCCTCGCCATCCTGGTGGAGACCGGCCTGCAAGGGGGCAAGGCCCCGGCGATCCGGCTGGTGGCCCCCACCGGCAAGGCGGCGGCGCGTCTGACCGAGAGTATCGGCGCTGCCCTGCAGGCCCTGGATCTGCCCCCCGAGTGGGTACAGGCCATCCCCACGGAGGCGGGTACCCTGCACCGGCTGCTCGGGGTGATCCCCGGGCGCAGCCAGTTCCGCCATCACAGAGGCAACCCGCTGCACCTGGACTTGCTGGTGGTGGACGAGGCCTCCATGGTGGACCTGCCCATGATGGCGCGCCTGCTGGACGCGCTGCCCCGCCACGCCCGCCTCATCCTGCTCGGCGACAAGGATCAGCTCGCCTCGGTGGAGGCGGGGGCCGTGCTCGGGGATATCTGCAGCTTTATCGAACAGGGCATCAGCCCCGCGCAGGCGGATTGGCTCTCCCGCCAGACCGGCTATCGCCTGCAAGGCACGCCAGCGGGGGCCAGTGTGCGCGACAGCCTCTGTTTGCTCTCCAAGAGCTGGCGCTTTGACCAGCATTCGGGCATCGGCCAGTTGGCGCGGGCCTGCAACAGCGGCGACGGGGCGGCGGTGGAGGCGGTCTGGGGCGCAGGATTTGGCGACATCCGCCTGCACCCCTGGGCGGGGGAGGCCTACAACGCCTTGATTGCCGAGGGCGTGGCCGGTTATGGCAGCTACCTCAAGGCGGCCCGGGCCGGCGAGGATCCGGCGGCGGTGTTCAAGGCGTTCAACGGCTTCCAGATCCTCTGCGCCCTGCGGGACGGCCCCTTCGGGGTGACGGGGCTCAACGAGCGGCTCGAACTGGCCCTCGCCAAGGCAGGGCTGATCGCCCGCGACGGCGACTGGTATGCGGGCCGCCCGGTGATGGTGGTGCGCAACGACCACGGGGTCGGCCTCTACAACGGCGACATGGGGCTCTGTCTGCCCGATGACACCGGCCGCCTCAAGGTGTGGTTCGAGCAGCCGGACGGCACCCTGCGGGCGCTTTTGCCAAGCCGCTTGCCCCCCCACGAGACCGTCTACGCCATGACCATTCACAAATCCCAGGGCTCGGAGTTTGCCCATACCGTGCTGGTGCTGCCCGACAGCCCCAGCCCGCTGCTGACCCGCGAGCTGGTCTATACCGGCATCACCCGCGCCAAGGCGCGCCTCGATCTCTACGGCGATCGCGCCCTGCTGGCACAGGCGGTTCGGAAAAAGACCGAGCGTTATTCCGGATTGGCGGAGAGGTTGTTAGATTGAACATGAAATATATATTTTCGAAAGAGTGGAAGTTGATAGAGAAAGCAATGGCGGATGAATGCTGTCTCGAACTCCCTCGTTTGCTAAAAAATACGCTGGTGGTAGGAGAGGATCATCGTTTTTGGAATCATTCTGGAGTTGATTATTTTTCTTTATTAAGAGCCATCGTTAAAACTGGTTTTTTTAAAAATAGAGAGGGTGGCTCTACAATTGCGATGCAATTAGTTAGAGTTATTACATCTAACTATCAAGTTACATTAAAAAGAAAAGTGATTGAGATTTTGCTAGCAAAGAAAATTACACGCATCTACGGTAGAGAGAAAATATTGAGCAAGTATCTTCAGTTGGCTTATTTTGGCTGGAACATGCATGGCATTATTGATGCGTCTACCAAGTTAAAAATAGACATTGGAAACATGAGCCTTGTTGATGCGGCTGATTTGATTGCCAGATTAAAGTATCCTCAGTCTAGATTCCAGAATCCAATACAAGATGCAAAGATAAAGCGAAGATCTTTTTATATTGTGAATAATTCCCTTAACAATAATGGTGTTTAAATGGAACCATTCAAAAACCCACCAACATTAAAAAATATCGTTGGCACATACCCTGATGCAGCACATATAGCTGAGGCTGTTATGTCTGGAGGTCAGTTTGCTAAACAAGCTATCGCTACTCAGTGGCTTTCTGAAGGCGTTCCTTATGCGTTTAAAGATGCGCCCCTTATATATGAGTCTGTGAGATTATGGTTAAGTATTCAGCTGGATGTTGAGCCAAAGAGTATTAATATTACTGGAAGTGCTAGGTTAGGACAGTCGCTATCACCCAAGCAACTTGGTAAAAAGTTTGGTTTACACTCTGATTTGGACTTTTTTATAGTCAGTGAGAGTCTTTTCTCAAGAATAAAAGATGAGTTTAAACAATGGTATGCAGATTACTATAGCGAGGTCGTGAAACCAAGGAATGACAATGAAGCTGGTTTTTGGAGGGACAATGCAATTAGGGGGGAGCGCAATCTTGCTCGAGGGTTTATTGATGCAAAGATAATACCAAACCTAGAACCATATAGATGGACACGAGAGATTTCCCAAACCCTGTGGTTACTATCTAAACGTCTAGAGGTGACAACAGGTGCTCCTCAGGTAAAAAATATGAGTATAAGGTGTTATAAAACATGGAATGATTTTATAACTCAAACATTTTTAAATGTGGACTACAGTAGTCATCAAGGACAATAGTTGAAATATCGTATGTTGGGTTTCTCAGGCTCATCACCAACCTACCGATTGTGTAGGTTGTGGTTGAGCGTAGCGAAGCCCAACGTTTACCGCGTAATCTCTTTTTCCTTCCCCTTATCCCCGACCCTTCTCCTCCTTTTTTAATAAACGGGAGAAGGGAGCTATGCCGTTACCTTCGTCCGATTACGCTTCGCTAATCGAACCTACGTGGCTGACTACTTTTACGTCAATTGAATCGCCATGGCTGGCGATTATATCCCCGGTGCCGCTTTATCCCCTCTCCCGTTGGGAGAGGGCAGGGTGAGGGGATCATTCAGGTAATTAGATAGTCAGCTCCAGCCGATTGCCTTCGGGATCGAGGAAGGTGCTCTCGTAATAGCCATCGCCGGTCCAGCGGGGGCCGTCCAGGTGTTTCACCTCGGCGCCCTTGAGCAGCTTGAGGCGGGCTGTCATCTGGTCCACCGCATCCACGCTGCCGAGGGAGAAGGCGAGGTGGGCCAACCCCTGCAACGGGTGCGGCAGATGGAGATCCGCCGGGAACAGGATGGGGCTGTGCATCAGCTCCAGGCTGGCGCCCCCTTCGAAACGCACGAAGTAAGAGCTGAATTGTTTGCTCGGATTGTGGTAGCGCTCATTGGCCTGCCCGCCAAACCGGGAGCAGTAGAATGCCTTGAGTGCCTCCAGATCTTGCGCCCAGATGGCGACGTGATGGATATGCATGGCTGGTCTCCTGTGACTTGATGCCCTTGATGCTATGCTGGGGCCTGTCCCTTCGACATGGCTGAGCCCGTCCTGATGATGTCTGAAACTGCCAACACCGAGATTATCGATGTCTCCCCCGACTGCCGCGAGCAGATCTGCTGTGACAGCTTGCTGCCGGCTCTTGCGCAGGAGCAGGTGTGGCTGGCGGGCTATTCCCGTCTCAAGACCCGCTACCACATCGCGCGCCGCTTTGCCGATATGCACTGTTTTCTGCTGACCCTGGGCGGCGAGGGGGAGGTGCTGATCGGCGATCGCCTCGAGCGGCTGCCGGTCGGGGAGTGGGCCCTGATCCCGGCCGGGGAGCCGCTCTGCTACCAGCTTAGTGAGCAGTTGAGTGAGCAGCTTAATGAGACGTTGAACCCGCAGGTGAATAAGGGTGGTGAGTGGGAGCTGGTGTGGCTGCTGTTGCACAAGGATTCCCCCTGGGATGCCTTCGCCAGCCACCCCCGGCTCGGCTGTACCTCCCAGCAGGCCACCGTGCTGCGCACGATCGAGAACCTCTATGCGGAGCAGGAGCGCCATCAGGACCCGCTGCTCAGCGCGCTGCTGGTGGAGCAGCTCGGTTTCTACCTGCGCCGCCTGTTGCAAAAGGGAGAGGGACAGAGCCGCGGCGAGCGGCTGGCGCTGCGCCTCGAATTACTGCTCAAAGAGGCGCTGACCGAGCCTTGGGACATAGCCCGCATGGCCGGCGCCCTGCACTTCTCCGAGCGTCAGCTCCATCGACTCTGTCAGCAGCATTTCGCGCTGGCGCCCATGGCGCTGCTGCAACGGTTGCGGTTGCAGCGGGCGGCGCTCTTGCTGGCGAGCCGGGCCGACCCGGTGAAGCAGTTGGCCGAGCAGTGCGGCTTCAAGAACGAATACCACTTCTCCACCGCCTTCAAGCGCCAGCATGGGCTGGCGCCCAGTCACTATCGCCGGTTGCATCACCCCGCCTTCAAGGGGCGCTGAGGGCGCCCAAAAAAACGGGGCCCGAGGTGTCCCCCGGGCCCCGCAAGCAGATGGCGTGCTTAGATGCTGGATTTGACGCTGACGAACTCGGGGTAGGCATCGATGCCGCACTCGTGGACATCCACACCCATCATCTCTTCCTCTTCGCTGACCCGCAGGCCCATGGTGGCCTTGAGCAGGCTCCAGACCACGAGGGAGACGACAAAGACCCATCCGAAGATGGTGGCAGCACCCAGCAACTGGGCACCGAAGGTGGCGCTCGTGTTGGAGAAGGGCACCACCATCAGGCCGAACAGGCCGCAGACGCCGTGTACCGAGATGGCACCGACCGGATCATCGATCTTCAGGCGATCGAAGGCGACGATGGCGTAGACCACCAGGGCACCGGCCAGGGCGCCGATCAGGCTGGCGAACAGCGGGCTGGGGGAGGCCGGGTCGGCGGTGATGGCGACCAGACCGCCGAGGGCGCCGTTGAGGATCATGGTGAGATCCGCCTTGCCCCAGGTGAGCTTGCTGACCAGCAGGGCGCCGACCACACCGGCGGCCGCGGCGGCGTTGGTGTTGACGAACACGGTGCCGATGGCGGTGGCGTCAGCGGCGCTGGAGAGCGCCAGTTGGGAGCCACCGTTGAAGCCGAACCAGCCCATCCAGAGGATCAGGGTGCCCAGGGTCGCGAGCGGCAGGTTGGAGCCGGGGATGGGGTAGATCTCCCCTTGCTTGCCATATTTGCCGCGACGGGGGCCGAGCAGCAGCACGGCGGCCAGGGCAGCGGCAGCGCCCGCCATGTGGACGATGCCGGAGCCTGCGAAGTCGGAGAAGCCCGCCTCTTTCAGGAAGCCACCGCCCCAGCTCCAGTAGCCTTCCACGGGGTAGATGAAGCCGGTCATCACCACGCAGAACAGCAGGAAGGACCAGAGCTTCATCCGCTCTGCCACCGCACCTGAGATGATGGAGGTGGCGGTGGCGACGAACACCACCTGGAAGAAGAAGTCGGAGTGCAGGGAGTGGCCCGCGTCGTCCGCCTGGCTGCCCATCAGGCTGCCAAAGCTCGGCAGCCAGCCGCCGGCGCTGTTGTCCACGTACATGATGTTGTAGCCGACCAGCAGGAACATGATGCAGGCGATGGCATAGAGCAGGATGTTCTTGGTCAGGATCTCGGTGGTGTTCTTGGCGCGGACCAGGCCGGCTTCGAGCATGGCGAACCCGGCGGCCATCCACATGACCAGCACGCCGGAGATCAGCAGGTAGAAGGTGTCGAGTGCATAGCGCAGCTCGCTGACGGATGTGATCAACTCTTCCATGTCGTATTCCTCAGTTCCAGTCGTATCAAAGGGCGTCTGCGTCGGTCTCGCCGGTGCGGATGCGCACGGCGGCCTGCAGGTCATAAACGAAGATCTTGCCGTCACCTATCTTGCCGGTGTGGGCGGCCTTGCTGATGGCTTCGATGATCTGCTCGACGTTGTCGGCCAGGGTGGCGATCTCCAGCTTTACCTTGGGCAGGAAATCCACCTGGTATTCGGCACCCCGGTACAGCTCGGTGTGCCCCTTCTGGCGGCCAAACCCCTTGACCTCGGAAACCGTCAGCCCCTCGACGCCGAGGTTGGCGATGGCTTCGCGCACGTCGTCGAGTTTGAACGGCTTGATGATGGCGGTGATTAATTTCATGCAATATCCCCAATCCTTGTGGTTCACCCAGATAAAGGCAAATATTGCGCCAGAAAAGTATTTTTCTTTTTATTCATACACTTACTTATTAATCGCAGCCCTGGTCAGCGAGGCTTGCCCAATATGGGCAGGGCTGCGCCAAAGGTGTGCACCGCCGTGGTGCAATCTGGCCGGCAGAAGAACGGAAGGGAGCGTGACGGCGCGCAAGACTCGAAAGTGTGCGGGCTGCTACTGTTGTTCAACAAGAGAGCAACCTGGCCGATAACCAGTCATGACGGGGTGTCGAGGCCAGTCGCCCCCTTGAAGGCTCGACCGGCAGGCCCGGTTTTCCCGCCAGGTCAACAAGCGGATCCGTGGCGCCGAGTAGCAGAACAAGGAAGGTTTTCATGCTGCATGACAATGAGATGACAAGGCAACCGGCCCTCGACGAGGCCGTGATGAGCGGCATGCTGGAGGTCGTGAGCGACGGTCTCTGGGACTGGAATGCCAACACCGGCTATGTCCATCGCTATCCCGGCTGGTATCAGATGCTGGGGTATGAGCCACACTCCCTCGACAACACCGTCTTCACCTGGGAGAACCTGATCCACCCGGACGATCTGGCGCAGGTCATGGAGAGCTTCGATGCCTGCCTGAGCGGGCGGGCGGCGGACTACCGGGCCGAATACCGCTGCCGTTGCCGTAACGGTGACTACCTCTGGGTGGCGGATTGCGGCCGCATCGTCACACGCAACCCGGACGGCAGTGTCGCCAGGATGGTGGGGGCACACCGCAACATCCACGCCCAGCGGGAACTCTACGCCAGGCTGGAGCTGCAAAACCGCACCCTGGAGCAGCAGGTGGCGCAGCGTACCGCCGAACTGGAGCGGCTCAACCAGGCATTGCAGTTCCAGGTGGAGGAGAACCGCCGCCTGGCGGAGACGGACTCCCTGACCGGCGCGGCCAGCCGCTATCGGCTGGAGCAGGCGGTGCGGCTGGAGCATGAGCGCGCCAAGCGCTTCAAGGAGCCCTTTGCCGTGATCGCCATGGACGTGGACGACTTCAAGCAGATCAACGATCGCCATGGCCACGGGGTGGGGGACCAGACCCTGATCGATATCGTGCAGCTGACCCGGGGCTGCATCCGCGAGATCGATCTGCTGGCCCGCTGGGGGGGTGACGAGTTCATGCTGGTGCTTCCCAATACCCGGTTGCCCGACGCCCGGGTGGTGGCCGAAAAACTGAGGCAGCGCCTGAGCCATGCCAGGGTCAAGGGGATCGAGCCCGTGACCTTGAGTTTCGGGTTGGTGGAGTCCGACCCCGACGAGCAGGTGTCCCACCTGATGGCGCGGGTCGACAGGGCGCTCTACCGGGCCAAGCTGGCGGGCAAGGACCAGCTCAGCGGCTGACAAGGGCACTGGTCGGAGCCGCTACGGGGCTGTTCCCCCCCGAATACGGCTTGACCAAGGGATTTTCTTGACTCCAATTCATCCCGCTGGTTTCATGCGCGCTCTTTTCATTCTTGCGAGATGTATCTTCATGAAAAAGTCCTTGCTGATTGCCCTGACCGCCCTGCCTCTGGTTGCCCACGCCGGCCTGATGGATTCCCTGACCGACACCGTGACCAGCAGCGTCACCAGCACCGCCAAAGAGATGGCTGGCAACGCCATGGACACTGCTTCCAACGAAGCGATCAAGAAGGCCCTGGACATCAAGGAAGGCGGCTCCAACAAGCAGGCCATCAAGGACAAGCTGGGCGCCCCGGCCAGCACCAAGACCGACGCCGGTCTGGAAGTGTGGACCTATGACCTGGACGCACTGAACAAGGCCTCCCCGCTGCTGGCCGAGACTACCAAGTCCCTGCTGAAAGACTCCGAAGTGGCCCAGAAGAACGTGGTCATCAAGTTCGAAGGCGAGACCGTGAAGACCCTGAACCTGGCCAACAAGGCCTGAGTCCTGGCAAAGTGAATGAAAAAGGGGCCCGCGGGCCCCTTTTTGCTGCCTGGTGTTCAGGCTCACACCTTGAAGCGGTGCACCAGTGCCAGCAACTGGCGGTTGGACCCCAGCAGGGTGGCGGCGCTCTGCTCCGTGTTGCCGCCGTTCTCCACCAGGAGGTTCAGCATGTCGCGAATGCTTACCATGTTGCGGTTGATCTCCTCGGTCACCCGGCTCTGCTCCTCGGCAGCGGTGGCGATCTGGCTGCTGAGATCGTGGATCTGCACTACGGCGTCGGCCATGGTGTCGAGGCCGCCGGTGACCTGCCCCGTGGTGTCGGCCGCCGCCTGGCAACTGCGCTTGGTCTGCTCCATGGCGACCACTGCCTCGGCGACCCCCTGGGTGAGCCGTGACAACATGCTGCCCACTTCGGCGGTGCTGTTCTGGGTGCGTGCCGCGAGGGCACGCACCTCGTCGGCCACTACCGCGAAGCCCCGGCCCTGTTCACCGGCCCGGGCCGCCTCGATGGCGGCGTTGAGCGCCAGCAGGTTGGTCTGGGCGGCGATGCCGCCGATCACCCCGAGCACGCTGCCGATCTGCTGGGCATCTTCCTGCATCTCCAGCACCTTGGCGGCGGCGAGATCCACCTCGTCGATGAGGGCCACCACGCTGGCGGAGGCCGATCCCACCACCTTGCGGGAGCTGGCCGCCTGACCGTTGGCGGCCTCGGTGAAGCTGGCGGAGTCGTTGGCGTGGCGGGCAACGCTGTCGGCGGTGGAGCTGAGTTCGTTGAGGGCGGTGACGACCTGATCGGTTTCGCTGGCGTGTTCTCCCAGGATCCGCCTGGCCTGCCCGGTCTGCTGATCGAGCTGGGCCAGCTCGCGGGTGATGAGGTCGGTAGCGGCGGTCACCTGCACCATCATTTGTTGCAGGAAGGCGATGAAGCGGTTGACCGACAGGGCGATGTTGTCCAGCTCGTCATGCCCTTTGACCTCGATGCGGGCGGTCAGATCGGCGTCGCCGGCGCTGAGGGCGTCGATGTTGAGTTTGAGAGTCTGCAGGCGGCTGCCAAGCTGGCTGATGGCCAGCACCATGAGCACGAACAGCAGCCCCGCCAGGGGGAGCTGGATGCTCGCCAGGGTGGCGAGCACATCCCGGCTGTCCTGGGTCAGGGTGCGGGTCGGCAGGGCGGTGGCCAGCAGCCAGGGGGTCCCTTCGATGGCCTCCATCAGCAGGGTCTGTTCCTCACCCTGATCCTGGAAGGTGGTGCGCAGCTGCCCCTTGCTCGCATCCTGGCCCAGCAGGCCGCTGATGGCGAGGGCGAAGGGATAGTCGGCGTGGGCGGAGAGGTTGCCGAGCACCACATCCCCGGTCAGACGGGCGTTGCGGCTCAGGATCTTGCCGTCAGCCTCGATGATCATCACCTGACCGCCGATCTCCTGCTCTTTCTTGGCCACCAGGTCGTTGAAGAAGCCCAGGGTGACGTCTATGGTCGACACCCCGTAGAGGGCGCCATCCTGGTAGATCCCCATGGCGCAGTTGGTTCTCGGCTGCTGGCTCGCGCCATCCTTGTAGGCGGCGGCCCAGGCACAGACGCCACGGGGCGCCTGCTGGCCAGCCTTGTGCCAGGGCTGATCGAAATAGTTGGGCGCCTCTGCCGAGTTCCAGTAGGTGTTGGGAATGAGGGCGTTGGACGCATCCCTGTGGAAGAAGGTGCTGAACTTGGCGCGCCCCGCCTCCCGCTTGTCCGGCAGGGGCCAGATGCCGCCACCGAAGACCATGCCGTTGCCGTACTGGTCGATGAGGGCCGGGAGCTGGGCATCTATCTGCTCGCTCGGCAGTTGTGCCACCAGTTGGGTAATGCTGCGCGACTGGGTCTGCACCCCGTTGAGCTGGTCACGGATATCGGTCGCTATCTCGCCGACTCGCAGCGCCACGTTCTCCTCCCCCGCTTTTTGCAGGGCGGGGGTGATCCAGATCTGGATGCCGATCACCGTCAGGGCGCACACCAGCGCCATGAAGCCCAGAAAAACGGCGGTATAGCGCCCCTTGATTGTGCCCAGATTCCATCCCATAACGACTCCTGTCCACTGTGCCCGGGATCGTGCCCGCGTCTGTTGTGTGAGGGACCATTATGATTTATTTCGAAAGTGAAACGTTTGTTATCGCTCACATAACATGATGCGGCCAGGCAGGAAAAGGTGAAAAAACTGGGGG
>NZ_JBFOCW010000092.1:54123-75983 GCF_040908005.1 Aeromonas sp. s1(2024)
GACAAAAAAAGGGTGGCTTGCGCCACCCTGTCGTTTTCGCCGGTGTCGGGGCAGGGCCCCGCCGGATCACGGGTCTGCTTCGGCAAACCGCTTCATCACTTCGACTTACTGATTTGCTTCTGCGAACAGCTTGATCATCTCGACTTACTGGTCTGCTTCGGCAAACGGCTTCATTACTTCGATTTACTGGTTTGCTTCTGCGAACAGCTTGATCACCTCGACTTACTGGTCTGCTTCGGCAAACGGCTTCATTACTTCGATTTACTGGTTTGCTTCTGCGAACAGCTTGATCATCTCGACTTACTGGTCTGCTTCGGCAAACGGCTTCATTACTTCGATTTACTGGTTTGCTTCTGCGAACTGCTTCATCACCTCGGCGTGCTTGATCATACCGTCGGCACGCAGACCAAGGTTCTTCACGAACTCCGCCTTCTTGGCCGGATCTTCAATCTTGTCGTAGCGCTGTTGCAGATGGGCCTGGATCTGTTCCGGGGTCATGTTCTTCATGCGGGCCATCTTGTCGTGGCGGCCGCCATGATGCTTGCCGCCCATCATGCCGGTACCGTCCATGGGGCAACCGGTCGCCGTGGCCTGGGTCGGTTGCGCGGTGGAGACCGCCTCGCTGGCGGCATAGGCGCCCAGCGGCAGGCCGAGGATCAGGGTGGCGGTCAGCAGGGTCTTGGTCAGCTTTTTCATGGGTAACTCCTGTCGGATGTGTACGGGTAGAGGCTCTTTCGCCTTGGTATCCAGTAAACACCGTGGAAGTGTCTGAAATTTGCCAGTAGAGGCCTATTTTGTAGCAGAGTGTGGCACAGGGGCGTGCTGGCACACTTTGACACAACCCGCCCGGTTGATTTTCGTATAATCGCCCCAGCCCGATAACGGAGAGATGATGATGAACCAAGGCAGCCCTCATATTCTGGTGGTCGATGACCACAGCGAGATCCGCGATCTGCTCAAGCGCTTTCTGGAGCAGCATGGCATGCGCGTCAGTTGCGCCCGCGATGGCAAGGAGATGAAGCGGCTGCTGGATGAGCGGGAGTTCGACCTGCTGGTGCTGGATCTGATGATGCCGGGGGAGGATGGCCTCACCCTGTGCCGCGAGCTCAGGGTCAAATCCCGCCTGCCGATCATCATGCTTACCGCCATGGGGGAGGAGACGGACCGCATCATCGGCCTGGAGATGGGGGCGGACGACTACCTCTCCAAGCCGTTCAACCCTCGGGAGCTGCTGGCCCGCATCAAGGCGGTGATGCGCCGCACCCAGGCGGAGAGCCTGCCCGTGCCGGAGACCCTGACCCGGGATCTGCGCTTCGATCGCTGGCTGCTCGACGTCAATCGCCGCGAGCTGGTGGACGAGGAGGGGGTGGGGATGAGCCTCTCCACCGCCGAGTTCGATCTGCTCAAGGTGTTTCTGGAGCGGCCCCAGCGGGTGCTGAGCCGGGATCAGTTGCTGGATCTGGCCCGTGGCCGGGAGGCGGTGGCTTTCGATCGCGCCATCGATACCCTGGTGAGCCGACTGCGGCGCAAGCTGGAGCGGGATCCCAAGAATCCCGAGCTCATCAAGACCATCTGGGGTGGCGGTTACCTGTTCGCCGCCGACGTGACCCAGGAGTGAGGCCGACATGATCAAGCGCGTCTTCGCCAGGCTGCTGCCCAAGGGGTTGACCGGCCAGATAGTGCTGGTGGCCCTGGCGGGGCTGGTGCTGATCCAGCTGCTCAGTATCCAGATCTACCGTTCGGACAGGGAGGAGGCCCTCGGTTACGTCAACAGCCGCAACGCCATGCAGCGGATCATCTCCGTGGTGCGGCTACTCTCCCTCTCGCCCCCATCCCTCTATCACGAGATCCTCAAGGCGAGCCGCAGCGAGACCCTGCTGCTGCGCCTCTCCGACGAGCCGCTGCAACCGGACAACCGCAGCCCCCGCTTCGAGAAGCTGGTGCGGGCCAAGCTCGGTTATCCATCCTCCCTGGCGGTGGAGATCAGCGCCGAGCTGAAGCAGGACATCCAGCGCAGCCGGGCCTGGCAGCACCACAACCGCATGATGAAGGATCGCAACGGCATGCCGCCGCCCCAGGACATGCGGCTCTACGGCTCCATCGAACTGCCCAACGGCGGCTGGCTCCAGTTCAGCTCCCTGGTGGACAAGGAGACGGCGAGCTGGTCCTGGCAGACCACCCTCAACCTGCTGCTGGTGGCGAGCCTGGTGATCGGCCTGATGATCTGGCTGTTCCGCCGGGCGACCCGTCCCCTCAAGCAACTGGCCGCCAACGCCGACAGGCTGGGGCGTGGTGAGGACATCGAGCCCCTGCGTGAGGAGGGGCCCACCGAGATCCGCGAGTCCATCCAGGCCTTCAACCGGATGCACACCCGGCTCGATCGCTTCGTGCAGGACAGAACCCGGATGCTGGCCGCCATCTCCCACGACCTGCGCACCCCCATCACCAGCCTGCGGCTGCGCAGCGAGTTTCTGGCGGACGGGGAAGACAAGGAGCGCTTCCAGCAGACCCTGCAGCAGATGGAGCAGATGCTGGCGGCGACCCTGAGCTTTGCCCGGGAGGAGGGGCAGCAGGAGGCGACCCGGGAGCTGGATCTGGTCAGCCTGCTGGAGAGCCTGTGTGACGACTATGCCGACATGGGCCAGCCCGTCACCTGCCTGGCCGAGGGCAAGCAGGTTTACGCCTGCCGCGCCAACACCCTGCGCCGGGTGCTGCAAAACCTCATCGGCAACGCCATCAAGTACGCAGGGGGGGCCGAGGTCTCTCTGGTGCGCGGTGACGGCGAGTTGCTGATCCTGGTTCGCGATCAGGGGCCGGGGATTGCGGAGAGCCAGTTGGAGGAGGTGTTCAAGCCCTTCGTGCGCCTGGATGAAGCCCGCAACACCGAGTCTGGCAGCGTGGGACTGGGGCTCGCCATCGCCCGCACCCTGGTGCACCAGCACGGCGGTGAGCTCAGCCTTCACAATCGCCAGGAGGGGGGGCTGGAGGCGCGGATCAGCCTGCCCCTGTAAGGAACCTGACCAGGAAATGGGGCACCACCAGGGTGCCCTTTTTGCTGCCCGTGGCGAGAGGGAAGCAGGGCAACAGGTCGGCCACCCGGAAACGGGCAACAAAAAACCCGCCGAAGCGGGTTTTTTCAATTCTTGCTGAGGCCCTTGCCCAAAGAGGGGAAGGTGCTCCGGCTTGAATTACTGCGGAACGACGTTCGCAGCAGCCGGGCCTTTCTGGCCTTGCTCGATGGTGAACTCAACGCGCTGACCTTCTTCCAGGGTTTTGAAACCGTTGGACTGGATGGCGGAGAAGTGAACGAACACGTCTTTGCTGCCGTCAGCCGGGGAGATGAAACCGAAGCCTTTCTCGGCGTTGAAGAATTTTACGGTACCAGTCATTTTGGACATGATAATTTCCTTGAGTAGTGATTAGTGAAACGCCACCGGAGCGGCAATCCATGATTTTTCGTCAGAAATACGTATGGGGAGCACTAAAGAAGGAGAATTATCTGGCAAGAATTATCGGGGATAACTGCCTGCACAAATCACTGCTTTAAGATGACTGCCTAACATAATCAGGTCTGAACTACCGAACCATCGAAAACGATTAGAACACGCACATCCCGTCATGGCAATCTTTATCTTGGTATTCATTTCTGACGGTGATGGCTGGATCGGCGTTTTATCCGGATGAGCGTCTGCTGCCAGGCGCCTCCTGCTGCCCTTTTCAGCGTAATGACATCACGCTCTGCCAGCCGCTTTTTTTCAGCAGAGTCTTCTGCGTGCATTCATGCTGCCGTTACCGTCTGCCACGGTATTTGTTGCTGACGGAATCGGACCAGTTGAAGGTGTCGGGCAGTACTTGGGCACTGGCTCGCTCCTTGGCTTTCTCCCGCGCCAGTGCGGAAGCCGCCTTGGCGGCCTGGGCGCGATCGGCGGCGATCTTCTGGCGTCCTGCTTCGCGGATCTTGTTGCGCTCCCCGTTGGTCAGGGTGTGATCAGCATTGGCCTGGGCCTTTTGCACCAGCAGGGCAATCTCGGCTTTCTCGGCCTCGGTCAGATCCTTCATTTCCAGCTTCTTCATGACGCGCTCCTGCGATCGTTGAATGCCCACCCTAACACACATCCATCGGAGACAGGCTGACCATCCGTCCCCGGATGCAAAAAGTGTCGCCCGGTCGTCATTTCCGGGGGAGCACGCTAAGGGAACGCCTGCCTGGCAGGCGCTGCCGGGAGGCTGGATCCCGGCGGAAGATTGGGAGTATGCTGAGGCCAGTGCGATCCCCGATCGTCACTGTTGGCGTACTGAAATCCACGATTCGGCTGACATGCTGGAACACCCGTTCCAACTGTCCAGGTAACCTTTTTGGAGTCTGATGATGAGCAACAAAGAACAGCATCACGGCAAAGATGCCAAGAAAAAACCGCAGATGTCACTGAAAGAGAAACGCGAAGCCAAACGTCAGAAAGCAGAGCTGAAAAACGGCAGCGCGATGAAGTAACGCTCCATCCACTGCGGCTCCCTGGAGCCGGTATCAAGCCAGTCCATCATGGGCTGGCTTTTTTGTCTCCGGCAGTAGAGGTGGTGCCATAGGCGGCAAAAATCCGCTCATAGCGCCCGTCCGCCTTCATCTTGGCGAGCTGTCTGTCGAACCATTGCCGGTGGCCCGCCTCGCGAAAGGCGAAGTGGTAGTGAGTCGGGGGGAAGAGGTCGTGCTGTCTGACCTTGTCCTTGGGATAGCGGTCGCCCTCCTGGTCATCCCCGAGCAACTGCGCCAGATAGTAGTAGAACACCCGTTGTTCCAGGATCACGGCATCGGTGCGCCCGAGCAGGAGCCGCTGTACCTGTCCCTCCTGCCTCGCCACCTCTTCATAACGGGGGTTCTGGTCGACGATGTCGGAGAAGGTCGTTCCCAGGATCTGCCGTGCACGCTGGAAGGCACTGACTCGCAGGGTCTGCAAATCCTTCATGGTGTGGACTGCCGTCGGCGCCAGGGTAAAGACCCGGTTGTGGAAGGTGATCACCGGCTGTGAGAGGTAGGCGCTTTCCAGCATGCCGGGTTTGACGTTGATGATGGCGTCCAGCTTGCCTTCCTCCAGCATCCTGAAGGTGCGCTCCAGGGGAAGATAGACGACCTGCAGCTCATGGGGGCTGCCTGCGAAGGCCTCTCGCATGAGATCGAGTTCGATGCCCCTGTCTTCGTGGCTGATGACATAGGGAGGAATGGCAAAGCTGACTCCCACCCGCAGCGGCTCCGCGGCAAGGTGGCTGCCGAACATCAGCAGGGCGAGGCACAGCAGACGACTCAAGTAGTTCATGCAGGTTCCCGAAGGGAGAAATCGTCTCGATGATAGCCACAAGCCTGGACGAAGGGGACGTAAAGCGCGGGAAAGTGGCAGCAACATGGTCGTCGGGGAGGTGAATGCGTCAGAAACAGGTAAAAAAAGGCCCTGATGAATCAGGGCCTGCCGCAGGGGATCAGAACGGAATATCGTCGTCGAAATCCATCGGCGGTTCGTTGTAGACCGGCGGGGCGGATTGCGGCTGCTGGGCCGGACGGCCGTAACCGCCTTGCGGTTGCATGTTCTGCTGCGGGGCAGCAGGACGTTGCATGTTCTGTTGCGGTGCAGCCTGTTGCGGCTGGCCCCAGTTGCCCTGGGATGACTGGCCGCCCATGCCCTGGCCACCGCCCTGCGGACGGCCACCCAGCATCTGCATCACACCGGTGAAGCTGTCGACCAGCACCTCGGTGGTGTAGCGCTCCTGGCCGCTCTGATCCTGCCATTTACGGGTCTGGAGTTTGCCTTCCACATAGACCTGGGAGCCCTTCTTCAGGTACTCGCCGGCCACTTCGGCCAGCTTGCCCATGAAGACGACACGGTGCCATTCGGTGCGCTCTTTCTGCTCACCGGTCTGCTTGTCGCGCCAAGTATCGGAGGTGGCCAGGGTGATGTTAGTCACGGCACCGCCGCTCGGCATGTAGCGCACTTCCGGGTCTTGCCCCAGGTTACCGATCAGAATGACTTTGTTGATGCCTCGACTGGCCATAATCTCTCTTCCACCCTTATGTATACCGGCCAGGCCAGATGCCTGGGCCCATTCAATAATGCGTTTTTTTGCAACGAGATGCGCGCCCTGGACGGGTGTCATCTCTCTTCAGTGTCCTGGCTGCGCCGGAGCTTGCCGGCAGAGGCGTCATGGATCGGCCGCAGCGTTTGGGCGCCATAGTACCAGTTGACGGGCATGAGCGCACATCTTCCCTGCCACTGTGGCGTCAATGGATCGCCACAGCCTGAGTAACTTACCCGAGGTAAGGTGCCACCAGCAAGGGGAGGCGGCTGGGGCAGGCTGCGTGAAGAGGGCGGAGCTGTTATGGTGCGCACCGGCACTACTTGACCCCCCAAATGGGGGGGGGCGTGCTAGCCAATTGTATTGGCTGGAAAATTGCTGGGCTTCAAAGGAGCCACCGATGCGTCTAATACTTTTTTAATGCTGCAGCCGGGAGGGGGATTGGTACTCTTCCTTGCCAAAAAGCCCCGACTCGAATGTGCAAGGAAGTTCTCTTGATGACGCCCGACTCCCTCCTGGTGCTGATCACCGAAAATAACGCACAAGCCTCCCGTTTCCAGCGTCACCTCAGTGAAGAGCTTGGTCTGCCCATCTTGCTGGTGGGGGAGCTGAATGACCTGCCAGACGTTGCAGAGGGCGCCCCCAAAACCTTGCTGCTGATCGATCTGGACTACCTCAAGTCGACCCAGCAGGAGCTGTGGAGCAATGCCATCTGCCAGCGCTTTGGCGAGGCCAGTGCCGTGTTGCTCAATGCCCCGACCAGCACCAACAAAGAGCTGCTGCTGATGTGGCCCCATACCAGCGGGCTCTTCTTTCGTCAGGACACGCTGGACAGGTTGGTCTTCGGCATCCGCAAGGTGTTGCAGGGGGAGTACTGGATCCCGCGCCACCTGCTGTGCGACCTGGTGGACTACTACCGCAAGGGGAGCGGGCAACCTCAGCGTCAGCAGACGCTGCTGACCGCCCGCGAGCAGGAGATCGTGCGTCACCTGATGACGGGGGCCTCCAACACCGAGATCGCCGACAGCCTGTTCGTGAGCGAACACACCGTCAAATCCCATCTCTACAACGTCTTCAAGAAGCTGAACGTCAAGAACCGGTTGCAGGCGGTGAGCTGGGCCAAGGAGTATCTCTGAGGAAGGGGTACGGAAGGAAAGACTGTCTATTCATCCAGTAGTCTCTATGCCATACTGGCCCGCTCTGGTTCCCGTATCGAGCGCGCAACAAGATGGAAAAAATCGTGATCCGGGGTGCCCGCACCCACAACCTCAAGAACATCAACCTGATCCTGCCACGTGACAAGCTGATCGTGGTCACCGGCCTGTCCGGTTCGGGCAAATCCTCCCTGGCGTTCGATACCCTCTATGCCGAGGGGCAGCGCCGCTATGTGGAATCGCTCTCCGCCTATGCCCGCCAGTTCCTCTCCCTGATGGAGAAGCCGGACGTGGACCACATCGAGGGGCTGTCGCCAGCCATCTCCATCGAGCAGAAGTCCACCTCCCACAACCCGCGCTCGACGGTTGGCACCATCACCGAGATTTACGACTACCTGCGGCTGCTGTTCGCCCGGGTCGGTGAGCCACGCTGCCCGACCCACGCCATTCCGCTCGCGGCCCAGACCATCAGCCAGATGGTGGATCAGGTGCTTGCCCAGCCCGAAGGCGCCAAGCTGATGCTGCTGGCCCCCGTGGTGCGCAACCGCAAGGGGGAGCACACCAAGCTGCTGGAGAACCTGGCGGCCCAGGGTTACATCCGCGCCCGCATCGACGGCGAAGTGTGCGATCTGTCGGATCCTCCCGCGCTGGAGCTGCACAAGAAGCACACCATCGAGGTGGTGGTGGACAGATTCAAGGTGCGCGATGACCTGGCCCTGCGCCTGGCCGAATCGTTCGAAACGGCGCTGACTCTCTCCGGCGGCATCGTGCTGGTGGTGCCGATGGACGGGGAGGATGGGGTTGCCCCCATGACCTTCTCCGCCAACTTCGCCTGCCCCGAGTGCGGTTACTCCATGTCGGAGCTGGAGCCCCGGATCTTCTCCTTCAACAACCCGGCGGGGGCCTGCCCCACCTGTGACGGTCTCGGGGTGCAGCAGTATTTCGATCCCGCCAAGCTCATCCATGATCCGGGCCAGAGCCTGGCCGGCGGCGCCATCCGTGGTTGGGACAAGCGCAGCTTCTACTACTTCCAGATGCTCAAATCCCTGGCCGATCACTACAAGTTCGACCTGGAGACCCCCTGGGAGGATCTGCCGCTCAAGACCCAGGAGGTGATCCTGCGTGGTTCCGGGCGCACCGAGATCGAGTTCCGCTACATGAATGACCGCGGCGACGTGGTGGTGCGCAAGCACCCGTTCGAGGGGATCCTGCACAACATGGAGCGCCGCTACCGGGAGACCGAATCCAACGCGGTGCGGGAAGAGCTGGCCAAATACATCGCCAACAAGTCCTGTACCAGTTGCGGTGGCAGCCGACTGCGGGAAGAAGCCCGCCACGTCTTCGTGGACAATCGCAACCTGCCCGCCATCGCCGAGCAGTCCATCGGCGATGCCCTGGCCTTCTTCGAAGGGTTGAACCTGTCCGGTCAGCGTGCCCAGATAGCGGACAAGATCCTCAAGGAGATCGTCGAGCGGCTCGGCTTCCTGGTGAACGTCGGCCTCAACTATCTGAGCCTGTCGCGCAGCGCCGAGACCCTCTCCGGTGGCGAGGCGCAGCGGATCCGGCTGGCCAGCCAGATCGGGGCTGGCCTGGTGGGGGTCATGTACGTGCTGGACGAGCCTTCCATCGGCCTGCATCAGCGGGACAACGAGCGGCTGCTCAAGACCCTGACTCACCTGCGTGATCTCGGCAACACCGTGATCGTGGTGGAGCACGATGAGGATGCCATTCGCCTCGCCGACCATGTGCTCGACATCGGTCCGGGGGCTGGCGTGCACGGCGGTGCCATCGTCGCCCAGGGGACGCCGGAAGAGATCATCGCGAACCCCGAGTCCCTGACCGGTGACTACCTCTCCGGGCGCAAGCAGATCGCCATCCCGGCCGAGCGCACCCCGCTCACTGGCAAGTGGCTGAAATTGAAAGGGGCGAGCGGCAACAACCTGCGCAACGTCAACCTGGATCTGCCCATCGGAGTGATGACCTGTGTCACCGGCGTCTCCGGCTCCGGCAAGTCGACCCTGATCAACGACACTCTGTTCCGCATTGCTCACCGCGAGCTCAACAAGGCGACCGAATCCACGCCAGCGCCTTATCGCAGCGTGGAGGGGTTGGAGCATCTGGACAAGGTGGTGGACATCGACCAGAGCCCCATCGGTCGAACCCCGCGCTCCAACCCGGCCACCTACACCGGCCTGTTTACCCCGATCCGTGAACTGCTCTCCGGCACCCAGGAGGCTCGCTCGCGCGGTTATCAGCCGGGCCGCTTCTCCTTCAACGTGAAGGGAGGGCGCTGCGAGGCGTGCCAGGGGGATGGCGTCATCAAGGTGGAGATGCACTTCCTGCCGGACGTCTACGTGCCGTGCGACGTCTGCAAGGGCAAGCGCTACAACCGCGAGACGCTGGAGGTGAAATACAAGGGCAAAAACATCCACGAAATCCTCGAGATGACGGTGGAAGATGCCCGCGAGTTCTTCGATCCGGTGCCGGCGGTGGCGCGCAAGCTGCAGACCTTGATGGATGTGGGCCTCTCCTATATCCGCCTCGGTCAGTCGGCCACCACCCTGTCGGGCGGCGAGGCGCAGCGGGTCAAGCTGGCGCGCGAGCTCTCCAAGCGGGATACCGGTCAGACCCTCTATATTCTGGACGAGCCGACCACCGGCCTGCACTTCCACGACATCCAGCAGTTGCTCAAGGTACTGCACCAACTGCGGGATCGGGGCAACACCATCGTCATCATCGAGCACAACCTGGACGTCATCAAAACCGCGGACTGGATCGTTGATCTGGGCCCGGAAGGGGGCGCTGGTGGTGGCCGCATCCTGGTGACGGGTACGCCTGAGGAGATGAGCCGTTGCAAGGAGTCCCACACGGCGCGCTTCCTCGCTCCTCTACTGGAGAAATAAGCGTCACTCGAGAAAAAGGGGCCAAGGCCCCTTTTTTGTTGGCCGGTGGGCGAGGTGCGCCGGTCTGGCGCCCGGCCAGGGATGAGAGGGAGAAAAGAGGGACTCGTCCGGCAGACTCAGTGTGTCAGCATCAGGAAGGCGAGGGCGAACAGGAAACCCAGCAGAATGAAGAGGAAGGAACCTATCCCCCAGATGGCGGCAAGAATGCCGAGAATTTTGTCTTTGCGTGTCTGTGGTTTCATAAAATTCAAATTACAGCGTGGTTACATCGCATTAATAAAATACGCCCCGGGGCATAATTAAACAACAATTGAAAGGTGATATGAAGGTGTTTAAGGTGTATTTAATTGGTATTTTACGTTTCATGCTGATGCGGTAATTTAAGGCATCATCATGTATTTGAATGACTTTTTATTTTCATCTGCGGTTTGATTGTCCAATCAAAGCTGCCGTGTACATCTATCTATTTCTTGATAACTATTGAGCTAAATCAATAACCGGCCATTCACATCCTTTTATAGTTTTCGGGCTTGCAACATAGAAAGAAAACAAAAAAGGAATAATGTGATGAAAAAGATCCTTCCTCTGTTAATCGCAGCCGCTTTTGCTTCCCCCGTCGCCATGGCACATCAGGCCGGTGACATCCTGGTCCGTGGTGGCCTGGCGTTCGTCTCTCCCCAGACCAGCAGTGACAACGTGCTGGGGACGGGCGAGCTGGAGATCGACAGCAACATGCAGCTTGGCCTGACCCTCTCCTACATGTTGACGGACAACTGGGGTGTCGAGCTGCTGGCCGCGACCCCCTTCTCCCACTCGGTGTCGACTGCCGGCCTGGGTGAGGTCGCCAAGGTCAAACACCTCCCGCCGACCCTGATGGCGCAGTACTACTTCGGTGATGCCAACAGCAAGGTGCGCCCCTATGTGGGTGCCGGTATCAACTACACCACCTTCTTCGACGAGGAAGGGCGCGGTGCCCTGGCCGGGACGGATGTGAGCGTGGACTCCTCCTGGGGGATGGCGGGTCAGGTGGGCCTGGACATGGCGATCAATGACCGCTGGTTCGTCAACGCCTCTGCCTGGCTCATCGACATCGATACCGATGTGCATACCGCCGTGGGCACCATCAACACCTCCATCGATCCGGTGGCCTTCATGTTCGGCGTCGGTTACCGCTTCTGATGACAAACGTGGCCGGTGCACGGCCATGACAACAAGCATGTCTCTTTGGCCCGGCTCTGTTCGGGCCCTTTTCTGCCTGCCATGTCACGCCAACTGTGATCTGGCCCGCCATCGCGTCACGAACCGCTATTCCATTGCATCCCGTTGCCGATAACCTCGGCATTCACCCCTTTCCCCAACGAGTGAGGATGCCTCCATGGGTTTATCTATTGTGCAGCGGATCATCGCCGGCTTCGTGCTGATGCTGTTGTTGCTGGTTCTGCTCGGCTTCATCAGTATTCTGAAGATCCGGGGGATCAACGAGGGGCTCTCCCAGGTTTCTGATCGTGCCACCCCCCTGGTGATCGCGGTCGCCGGGCTCAAGGGCGCACTGCAGGACAGCAACCGCTGGGTGCTCACCTACAGAACCAGCGAGGAGGCGGCCCAGTTGCCGCAACTGGCCAGCCAGTTCAAGGCGCAGCAGGAGCGTTTCCTGGCCCAGAGCAAGGAGATGGCCCGGTTTGACGGGGTGGCCGAGGCGAGCGAGCGGTTTCGCCAGGTCGACGGGGCGACCCGCGAGTTCTACGGGTTGGCGGATCAGGTGCTGACCCAGCACGGTCAGTGGGTGGCCGCACTCGATCGGCGCCATGAACTGGAGCTGGCGTTCATCCGGCTGGAAGATACCTACCAGTGGGCCGCCGATCTGTTGCTGCAGCAGACCGCGAGCAAACGCTCCATGCGCAACAAGGCCGAACTCATCACCTCCGGCATTGCCCGGGATCTGAAAAACATCCGCCGGGCCGATGCCAAGACCGATCTCAATGAATTGGAGAAGGTGCTCGGCAAGGATATCGAGATGGCACGCAAACGGCTCGAACGGGTGCAGGTGCCCGATGACGTGAGGCAGCGTTTCATCGTCAACCTCGATCGGATGCAGGAGCTGGCCCTCGGCCCGAAAGGGTTGCTGGCGACCATGCGCAATGGCCAGCAACTGGCGGCCTCGCTGCAGTCCCTGAACCAGCAGCTCGACACCAGTCTGGTCAACAGCCTGGCGCTGCTGGACGAGATGGCCAAATCGGCGGGCAGCATTGCCAGCGCGAGCCGGGTCGGGGCGGATGACGCCGTCAGCAGCGCCAGCGCCTGGATCCTGATCGTGTCTGCCATCTCCGCGGCCGCCGCGCTCCTCATCGGTTACACCACGGCCCGCAGTATCCAGCGTCCGCTGCAACTCATCGATCGGGAGCTGGATCGCATGGCTACGGGTGACATGACCCGGCGCATCGACTACCAGAGCCGCTGCGAATTTGGCAGCCTGACCCGCTCCATCAATACCCTGGCAGACAAGACTGGCGAGCTGCTCGCCCAGATCAATGCCGGCTCGCGCCATCTGGTGGACGAGGCGAGCCGCGCCGCCGAGATCAGCGAGCGGGCCATGTCACGGGTGCAGGATCAGAAGAGCCAGACCGATCAGGTGGCTGCCGCCATCACCGAGCTGGAGGTGAGTGCCACCGAGGTGGCGCGTTCCACCGATGGCACCAAGCGCGAGGTGGACTTGGCGGACGAAGAGGCCCGCGCCGGACGCAAACAGGTGGCGACTACGCGCCAGATCACCGAACAACTGGCGGGTGCCATGGAAGAGGCGGTCGGCATCACCCACAAGCTGGGGGAATTCAGCGACAACATCGGCAGTATCCTCGACGTGATCCGCAGCATCGCCGAGCAGACCAACCTGCTGGCGCTGAACGCGGCCATCGAGGCGGCCCGCGCGGGGGACGCCGGTCGCGGCTTCGCGGTGGTGGCGGACGAGGTGCGGGCACTGGCGAACCGGACCCAGACCTCGACCGAGGAGATCCAGGCCATGATCGAGAACCTGCAAAGTTCCAGCAAGCACGTGGTGGCCGTGATGGCACGCAGCCAGGAGCAGACCCAGGATTGCGTGGCCCAGACCCGGGTGATGGACGAGGCGTTGCAATCCATTGCCGAGCGGATGAGTGCCATCAAGGCGATGGCGGATCAGGTGGCTCATGCCGCCCAGGAACAGATCTCCGTGAGTCAGGGGGTTGCCCGTCATGTCGCCGGCATTGCGGATGTGGCTTACGAGACCGAGCGGGAGGCGCGGGAATCGGCCAGCAGCAGTGAGGTGCTGGCGGATCTGGTTGCCAAGCAGCAGCAATTGATCGCCCATTTCAAGGTGTAGGAGGACTTATGGCTAACAAGTGGATCGGGGCCCTGAGTCTCCTGTTGTGTGGCCAGCTGATGGCCAGCGAGCTGGTGATAGAGAGCTGGCGCATAGATGACAAGGCCTTGTGGGAACAGAAGATCATTCCTGCATTCGAGGCCGCCCACCCGGGTATTCAGGTGAAATTCAACGGGGTGCAGAACGTCGAGTACATGCCGACCCTCTGGGCCAGCCTCAAGGCGGGCAAGGCGGGGGATCTCATCACCTGCCGCCCGTTTGACGACTCCCTGGCCCTGTTCAAGGCGGGCCATCTGGTGGAGCTGAGCGAGATGGCGGGGATGGAGAACTTCCCGAGCTTTGCCCAATCCCCCTGGCAGACCGACAGTGGCGCCCAGACTTTCTGCGTACCCATGGCATCGGTGATTCACGGCTTCTTCTACAACAAGAAGATTTTCAATGAGCTGGGGCTGACGGTTCCCCAGACCCGCGAGGCATTCTTCGCGGCCCTGGACAAGGTGAAGGCGGATGGTCGCTATGTTCCCCTCGCCGTGAGCGGCTCGGAGAGCTGGGTTGCCTCCGAGCTCGGTTTCCAGAACATAGGCCCCAACTACTGGAAGGGGGAGGATGGTCGATTGGCGTTGATCGGGGGCCAGGAGCGCTTCAACAACCCGCAATACGTCAAGGTGTTCGAGGAGCTGGCCCGCTGGCGTGACTACCTGGGGGAGGGGGGCGAGAGCCGCGACTACGCCACCACCAACGAGCTGTTCACCTCGGGCAAGGCTGCCTTCTATGCGGCGGGATCCTGGGAGATTGCCCCCTTCACCGGCAAGGTGGACTTCGGTGTCATGCGCCCGCCCGTGGCAAAGCAGGGGGATGGCTGTTTCTTCACCGATCACACCGATATCGGTATGGGGATGAATCCGGCCAGCAAGAACAAGGAGGCCGCCATGACCTTCCTGCAGTGGCTGACCACTCCCCAGTTTGCCGAGCTCTATACCAACTCGCTGCCCGGCTTCTTCTCGCTCTCCAACCACTTCTTTGAAGCCACCAATCCGGCGGCCAGAGAGATGATGGAGTGGCGGGATCAGTGCGATTCCACCATCCGGGTTGCCACCCAGATCCTCTCCCGCGGCACTCCCAAGCTCGGGGATGAACTGGCCGAGGTGAGCCAGCAGGTATTGCTGGGAACCGTGGCACCCAAGGCGGCGGCCGATCGCCTGGAACAGGGGTTGAAAGGGTGGTATGCCCCCCATCAGGGCAACCAGGGCAAGGGACAGGAGTGTCAGTGTGAGGCGAGCGTGCCTGCCGTCCCTGTGTCGGGTGCCATCGGGACCGAACCTGCTGCACCTGTGGTGCCGGATGGACAAGCGCCTTCCGGAGCAAGCGCGACCCAGCCTCCGTCAGTACCGGTGTCCGGAGCCGTCGCTCCAGCGCCTCCTGCCGAAGTGGAGGAGGCGCTCGCCAGCGAACTGGAGGGGGCACAGCCCTGATGGTTCACCATGAAGAACGGGAGGCCTTGGCCTCCCGTTCTTCATCTGCGTGATGACCTGTCATTCCCGTGGCAAGCGGCACAGGCTGCCAATACGGGCCACCGGCACGAAACCCAGAGTGCGATAGACCCGCTGGGCGTGATAGTGCTCGTCTGCCACTATGATGAGCGAACTGGCCCGTGCCAGTCCTTGGCGTGCGACCTGGCTCAGCAACAGACGACAGAGCCCCCGGTTTCGCCACTCTGCGTGCGTGCGCACCAGTTGAAAGCGTCCCAGGGTGCCGGTGAAGAAGAGTCCGCAGCTGGCAACCAGTTGATCCTGGTGCCATAACCCCCACCACTGTCCGAGCCCGTCATCGATCATGGCCTGATAGAGCTGGCGGCGTGACAAGAGATAGGGAAGATAGCGCTCCTCCGAATGGGCGGGATCCCGCTCTGCCAGCTCGAAGGCGAGCCACTGATCCCAGTCTGCCGCGGTGAACGGGCGAGCCGGAGCCAGGTCGCTGCCGGTGGGGGCTTGCCACTCCATTGCACCCAGCGCCAGTACCACGCACTCCATGTATTGGTATCCCGCCGCCACGAACCCGGCGACCCGGCTGTTCTGGCCTGCGGCGAGGGGCCACTGGAAGGTGCGGTGGCGGATACGGGGATCCCAGCCAATCAGCCTGTCGAAACTGGCCTCGAGCCAGCCCTTGTCACGATCGCTTGGGGGGGTGGGCAGCAACAGGTAGTTGCCGAAGTAGTAGTCTGGAGAGCCCGGGGTGCGCACGGTCCAGAACGCATCATGATCCGTCACCTCGCCCTGATAGCGATCGAACAGCAGATCGGTGGCAAAACCGGGGTGATCTTCCATGATGGGGCTCCTGCAAACGCTTGAATTGCTTATCGGCAGGCGGGGAAAGAAATTAAAAAAAGGCCGGGAAACCCGGCCAAACAATCACACGCAGATTCAGAACGTCCAGGACGATCCGCCCGCATCATAGCGTGCCTGACAGCATTTTGGGATGGGGTCGCTCATTACTTAGGTTGAATTGCAAAATAAAAAAATCGGCAATCCCCCTTGTCGCTGACAAATCGGTATTGACTTTGATCCGTTTTATCATAAAGATAGAAAGACGTTTAGACGTCCAAACATCCGTTTTGGCGTAAAGGAATGGGTTGCAGGACAGGGAGAGAGCAGATGGGATTTCACAGCGCGCGTCAGGTTGAGGCACTCAACCAGAGTTTGGCGGATCTGGGTGGCGACATATCGGTCAGTTTCGAGTTTTTCCCGCCCAACAGCGAAGGGATGGAGAACACCCTCTGGCAGTCCATCGAGCGCCTGCAGGTGCTGGAGCCCAAATTCGTCTCTGTGACCTATGGCGCCAATTCGGGCACCCGGGACCGCACTCACAAGGTGATCAAGGACATCAAGGAGCGTACCGGGCTCATCGCCGCCCCGCACCTGACCTGTATCGATGCCAGCCGTGACGAGTTGCGCACCATTGCCCGTGACTACTGGAACAGCGGCATTCGCCACATCGTGGCCCTGCGCGGAGACTTGCCTCCCGGCCTCGACAAGCCTGACATGTATGCCACCGACCTGGTCGCCTTGCTCAAATCCGAAGCCGATTTCGATATCTCGGTCGCCGCCTATCCGGAAGGCCACCCCGAGGCTCGCAGTGCGCAATCCGACCTGCTCAACCTCAAGCGCAAGATAGATGCCGGTGCCAACCGGGCCATTACCCAGTTCTTCTTCGATGTGGAGACCTATCTGCGTTTTCGGGATCGCTGCGCCGCCATCGGTATCGATGCGGAGATCGTGCCGGGGATACTGCCGGTCTCCAACTACCAGACCCTGGCCAAGTTTGCCGGTTTCACCAACGTGAAGATCCCGCGCTGGATGCACCAGCGTTTCGAAGGGCTGGAAAACGATCAGATGACTCGCAACATGGTGGGAGCCAGCATTGCCATCGACCAGGTGCGTGTGCTGAGTCAGGAAGGGGTGAAGGATTTCCACTTCTATACCCTGAACCGCTCAGAGCTGACCTACGCCATCTGTCACACACTGGGTGTGAGGCCGAAAGGTCAGGCCTGATCCGCGGCTCTGATACAGAAAAGCCAATGAGTCTTCTCATTGGCTTTTTATTTTGAGCGACAGTCAGGGCCGGGTTGGTTGGATCTCCCTGGGCTCGAGATCGATGACTGCATTGCCGGCGGCACCGGGATACTGGTGATAGCTCTGGTCCTGCTCCAGGGTATAGAAGGTGTCGAGGTAGTCGTCGTTGTTGGTCATCCAGGAGTCCGGAAGTGCCTTGACGATACGACCGCCGAGGTCGAGGAAGGGCAGGGCCTCGGGTACGCCGCCCGCAGTGAAGCCGAGTTTGAGTGCGTCAATCAGGAGGGCACTCAGCGCCTTGTAATTGACGTTGTCATCCTGCTCCATCATGACCACGTCGACGGCTCCCCAGCGGTAGCGATCCCAATAGACCAGGATCTGGTTGGGGGTGTAGTCGGTGTTGTCGTAGTCGAGATAGGGCATGTCGACGATATCTACCACGGGCTCGTCCCTACCAGGATTGACCCCGGCCACGACGGCATAGACCTCGGCGGCGCCCAGCAGCCAGGGCTCCTGATCATCGTTGAGCCTGATCTTCTTGAGAATGCTGGTCTTGAGGGGCGTGGTGTTGCTGGTGGCACGGGGCGTCACCTGCATGTCGGCGGCAGCCAGCGCCTTTCGCATCACCTTCAGGCCGGCATTCTTGGCTTTTACCGGATCGGCCTCCACCACCAGTACCGGCCGCGCCGGCGGCTGGTTCACATCGAGATAGATCGGGCTGCCGGCGCTGTCGAACGCCTCGATGGCGCTCCAGCTCTTTTCGTCACCACTTGGTATGTAGGCAACCAGTGGCTCAACCCCTTGTTGCAGTGCATCCGCCTGATCCGGATTGGCCAGCCGCAGTTGCATCAGTTCCCTGACCTCGCCATCCAGCCCTTGCCGACTGATGGCCGCCTGGTTGGCATCCCGAGCCTGGCGCTTCAGACGCGGGCTGGCCTTTGGCAGCAGGTTGGGCAGCGGGCTCTGGTATTCCTGATTGTGCAGGAGTGGCAGCAGGTTCTTCTGCTGCAGCGCGAGCTGGCGTGCCAGCTCCCGATCGGTGTCGGCAGCCTGGGTCGTGGTGGCGCCCAGCAGTGCCAGTAACAAAATGACAGCCTGATTCCTCATCTTCGTTCTCCAGTATTGAGTCTGACAACGGCGCTTGTCGGGAAGGATCTGCGCCGTTTTCTCACTAGAAAGGAATAAGGTTCATATGTGAACGCTCTTCTCAGGATTATGTGCTGCGTCTCACTGGAGTCTCCCCAGATGGTCAGGTCAGGAGCGGAGCCGGTTGACTTGATGCAATGTCACTCCGATCAGCAATCCCCAGCAGGCAGACCCGACCCCGAGCAGGGTGATCCCCGAGGCAGTCACGAGGAAAGTCAGTAGCGCGGCTTCCCGCTCCTCGTCCTGCTGCAAGGCGCTGTGCAAGCTGCTGCCTATGGTGCCGAGCAGCGCCAGCCCGGCCACGCAGGTGACCAGCACCGCAGGGAATGCGCTGAACAGGGCAACCACGGTGGCACCGAAACAGCCTGTGAGCAGGTAGAAACATCCAGCCCACACGGCAGCAGGCCAGCGTCGAGTGACATCGTGATCCACTTCCTTGCCCATGCAGATGGCGGCTGTGATGGCGGCCAGGTTGAAGGCATAGCCGCCAAACGGTGCCAGCAGCACGCCGATGAATCCGGTCCAGCCAATCAAGGAAGAAGTGGCAGGTTGATAGCCGTGGGCGCGCAGGATGGCAATGCCCGGCATGTTTTGCGAGGTCATGGTAACGAGAAAGAGCGGGAGTGCGATGCCGAGCAGGGCGTCGATGGAAAAGGCTGGCGAGATCCAGACCGGGGTGGAAAGTTGCCAGTGAACCTCGTTGAGTTGCAGCTCGCCCCTCAGGGTGCAGAGCAGTATGCCGGCAGCCAGGACCAGCACCATGGTGTAGCGGGGCCAGAGGTGGCGACCCAGCAAGAAAGCCAGTAGCAAGGTGCCAAGCAGCAGAGGATCTTGCGGTGCCACCTTGAAGAGATCCAGCCCGAACCTGAGCAAGACTCCGGCCAGCATGGCGGCCGCCAGTGGGGCGGGAATGTGACGCATCAGCCTGTCGAACCAGCCGCTGATACCGCAGAGGGTGATCAGCAGTGAAGAGATGATGAAGGCGCCGATGGCTTCAGCCAGACTGAAGTTCCCCAGGCTGGTGATGAGCAGGGCGGCACCCGGGGTGGACCAGGCCGTCAAGACAGGCACCCGGTAATAAAGGGAGAGGCCGATGCAGCTGACCCCCATGCCGATACCCAGTGTCCATAGCCAGGAAGAGACCTGGGCTGCATCGGCACCGGCGGCCGTGGCGGCCTGGATGATCAAGACGACAGAACTCGTGTAACCCACCAATACGGCGATGAGTCCCGCGACCATGTGGGGGAGGGCTAGGGGCATGGGAAACTTCCTTGTGGATGCTGATAGCTTGTGCGCTATTGCGTACAATGTGGTTTGGACTATAACGCTGTGCGTTATGGCGCACAATATGGCTCGAAGAAATCGGAGAACAGATGCAGGAGATGAGTCGCTATCTGGCCCAGCGATTGAAAGGGCTGCGCACTGAAAGAGGATGGAGCCTGGATATGGCCGCCCGTGAAACGGGGGTGAGCAAGGCCATGCTGGGACAGATCGAGCGAGGTGAATCCAGTCCGACGGTGGCAACATTGTGGAAGATTGCCACCGGTTTTCGGGTCTCTTTCTCCAGTTTCATTGAGCCGACACCAGCGGCACAGGGAGAGACGGTATACCGTATTGCCGATGATATTCGACAGCAGCCGGCGGGAGAGGGGATGCAGGTTGCCCCGCTTTTCCCCTATGAGGCCCGCTTTGGTTTCGAGTTGTTCGAACTGACCCTGCTACCTGGATACCAGCGGGAGTCAGAACCCCATGAACCCGGAGTGACCGAACATGTCATCGTCATCAGCGGTGTGATGGAGGTACTGGTTGACGGAGCGTGGCGTTCCCTCGATCAGGGTGAGGCAGTCCGGTTTGCAGCGGACCGTACCCATGGCTATCGCAATCTTGGGGTCGCTCCCGCCATCTTCCACAATCTGATCCACTATCCGTCCATGGCCACGCGATGATTAGCCGGGGCGGCCATCCGCTCTGGGACTGGTCAGTATGGGGGTATAAACCCAGATGAACAGACCGTAGGCGGCAACCCAGCTCCATCCGCTGAGGTTCCATCCCGTGAGGGTGAGATTTGGCCAAAAGAGAGGGAGCAAGACCCGCAACAGCGCGGACAGGATCACCAGTGCAAATGCCGCCGTGATCCTGCGTCCTATCTGCAGGGCTCTGCCACTGTGTCCGAGGGATACACGGGCTATCATCGCGAGGATCATGGCCCCCATGCTGCCCGCGCTGAACAGATGGCTGGCCAGTGACAAGGCAATCGGCCAGCCAGCCGTGCGTGCCGCCAGGGCGGTCAGCCCCAGTGGGATAAAGAGGTAGGCCAGGTGAAGCGACCACAGCAGGGGCTGGGCCAACGTGGTTCCGGGTCGCCAGCGCAGCTGCCTGTAGAGGTGAGCCCCTGCCGCCACTATATATAGAGGGAACATCTGAATTCCGATGACCCACTGTGTCGGGAGCACCAACCAGAGCAGCAGGATGAGCCACAGAGACGCGAGGGCAATGCGCTCCAGCCACGGCAGTGGTAATGCTTTTTCCGTCCCAGTGGCTCTGGCGGTAAAGAAGGGAATGACACGTCCTCCCATGACGGCAATCAGGGTTGTGAAGAGGAGCACGGTTGCAAGCAGGATATGTTCCACCAATGGCCATTCGGCATGCCACCGCCAGCAAGCGGTATTGAGCAGGGTCAACACGAGAAGCAGGGGAACAAAAAAGAGATTGCGCCACTGGCGCGTCACTATGATGGGTCTGGCGAGGAACCACGTACAGAGGGGCAACCAGGCCAGGTCCATGACCATCAGAGTGACATTGCTTTCTCCAAACCAGGGGAGCAGGCCTCTCGGGATGGCCCACAATCCCACGACCAGTGCCAGCGGCCAACCGCGTACACCTGGGTGAGCGGTCCAGTTCTGGACGGCGGTAAGCAGAAAACCCGCCACTATGGCGGCACCAAAGCCGAACAGCATTTCATGTGCATGCCACCAGATGGGGTTGGCAATCCCGGGCAGAGCGAACCAGCTGTTGAGCTGCCCCAGCCAGCCCAGCATCGCCAAAGCCGAGAACAAGGCGCCGAACAGGAAGAAAGGCCGAAACCCGAGGCGGAACAAAGGAACGATTCTCTCCTCTTTGCGGCTATCCAGGATCTGGTGCATGAATGAAACCTTAATTGAACATTTTAAAAGCCAATTATAAAGTGGCTTTTCAAATGTTCAATTTAAATCCAATGACAGCCCGAAATGGTGGTGATGCGAACGAAATTGAACCGCTTTGCTGCATATCTGAGCGAACGGTTCTTTTCGGTGAAAAAGCCCTTGTCATCACGGCGCGGCTCCCTATAATGCGCCCCTACCAGCACGGCGGTCCACGCCGAACTGATGAGCCAGCTTCCTTAGGAAGTGGGCGCCGAAAGAAAAGCGAAAACAACCGCTTGACTTTCGAAGTGAGGAGCGTAAGATGCGCCTCCTCGACGCGATAAGCGTGACGCTCTTTAACAATTTGAATCAAGCAATCTGTGTGGGCACTCACAGCATCGAGCATCAAAAACAATTTTTGATATCAATGTCTGATGAAGTGACCAAAGCAACGAAAGTTGCAGCAGTTAATTCAGCAATTCATTGAGCCGCTTTTCGAAGCAACCAAACTTAAATTGAAGAGTTTGATCATGGCTCAGATTGAACGCTGG
>NZ_JBFOCW010000093.1:0-4314 GCF_040908005.1 Aeromonas sp. s1(2024)
GGCGTTGTTGCCCAAATCGATGCAGCTTGAATGGAACTAACTGAGGACTTGGTGATCTGATCACCACCATCTCCTTCAAGTCTGCATCATGAGCACGTCGCTTCACCCCATCACCAACTGGCCTACATACAACAAATCTTTGATTAACCGTGGTTCACTCACCTTCTGGGTTGATGCCGAGGCCATGAACAACTGCTTTCACCACGGCCATCATGGGCGGCGGGGCCGCAGCCAACTATACACTGACCAGACCATCTGCACCTTCCTGATGCTCAAGGGGATTTTCAACCTCACTCTGCGGGCACCCAGGGACTACTCGACTCCCTGTTCGAGTTGATGAACGTACCGCTTTGTGCCCCCGATTACAGCTGTGTCAGCAAGCGAGCACGCACGGTGGCGGTGGCTTATCGACAGCCCTCTAAGGGGCGCATCACTGACTTGGTTATCGATTCGACGGGCCTGAAGGTATTTGGTGAAGGCGAGTGGAAGGTCAGAAAACACGGCGCCGAGAAGCGGCGAGTGTGGCGCAAGTTGCATCTGGCGGTAGACCCGGTGACCCACGATATCGTGGCGGCGGAAGTCTCGCTGGAAAATGTCCATGATGCCGAGGTGTTGCCGACCTTGCTCAACCCACTGCGGCGCAAGCTGGGACGTGTTTATGCGGATGGCGCCTATGACAGCAAAGCCAGCCATCAGCTAATCTCGCGCAAAGGGGCGACAGCCTGTATCCCGCCTCGCAAGAACGCTGGGCTATGGGAAAAAGGACATCCAAGAAATGAGGCTGTGCTGGTGATGCGCAAGGAAGGGCTGGCGCACTGGAAGAAGATATCGGGGTATCACCGTCGCTCGCTGGCGGAAACGGCGATGTATCGGTTCAAGCAGTTGCTGGCGGGGAGAATCAGTCTGCGTAACTACAATGGCCAAGTGGGAGAAGTCATGGCGTATGTCAGTGCCATAAACAAACTGAATACCCTTGGTCTGCCTGTCAGAAAGCCCCGAGTGTAACGGTCACTTGGGGCTGGGGCAGTTGTGGCTTGATGGTTGATTTGGGAAACAGCGCCGCTGTCTTGGCGATTTTGCATACCGTCTAAGCGCGGGTGTTAACCTGTCCTACTTGCGAGGGCGCCCTTCTGCTGCCATACCCTGTACCAGATTGAGGCGTCAGCCAAAGCAAGGAGAGCATGATGTACACCTACGACATTTCATTTCCGGAGCATGCAGAAAAGCTGGTTCATCCGGATCACCTTCTCACGACTCACTGTCCCGTCCATATCGGTGAGCTGGTGATCCTGGGCGATGGCAGCAAGCGGGAGGTATGCAGCATCGTCCACAGTGCCGAGCGCAGTACCCTCTATGTCACGGACGTGACGCCCGGCAAAGTCACCGCCAGCCGTTGATCCCTAGCCGGCGTTCAGAAAAGAGTGGCCATTGAAATCGAAGGCGCTGCGCCCCTCCTCGGCCAGCGCCATCTCCTGCAACACCTGGAGTGCCATCTTGTTGCCCTTTTGCGAGGCCTGATAGAGCCACTGCTTCGCCTCGGCCAGTTCAACCCGCCCGTTGACCCCCATCAGTTGCAGGATGCCCACCTTCAGCATGGCGGGCACATCACCGTTCCTGGCTGCCAGCTCCATCCAGCGAAACGCCTCGTGCAGATCCCGCTTCACCCCGGCCCCGCGCAGATAGACCTCTCCCAGCCGATACTGGCCGAGAGCGTCCCCCGCCTGCGCAGCCTGACGATAGAGTCGGATGGCGCGATCCATATCCTGCTCGCTCCCCTGCCCCACTTCATGGCTCCAACCCATCAGCGCCTGTGCCCGTGGCTGGCCCTGCTCCGCCAGCGGCGTCCAGATCCGGGTCGCCTCATCAAAGTGCCCTGTCCGCCAGGCGCGGTTGGCCGCCGCCAGCTCCTGCTCAGTGGAGAGCGGGATCAGACGCCAGATGACCAGCGCAATGAGGGCGATGAAGAGCCAGCGGGCGATAGTAGGTTGCATGACATTTTCCGTGATCTGGTTCGCATTTCGTCTATGTAAACGAAATGTAGCAACAGATCAAGCAGGAGATCACCTGGGTTCACCCTCTTTCATGGGGTCGCTCTTTGCGAACTTGCAGTTTGAGGGGCTACACAACAAAATAACTGTATATATAAACAGTGCATTGGTGATGTGATGGCAGGACGAGGCGCGAACCACAATGTCGAGCACCGCTTCAGCGGCCCGCAAATCGAACCAGTTGACGACGGCTGGAGTCAGAGCGACTGGGACGCGGCATTTGCCGCCAGCGCTCCCCGCACCGAGGTGACGGAGATCAGCGCCCGCAGCATCATCAGCTACAACGATTCGCCGGATCTTCCCTTCGGTCGCTCCATCAATCCCTATCAGGGGTGCGAGCATGGCTGCCTGTGTCATGCTATAAGACACTAAGACATTAGGGAAAGTGCGAACAAGTATCCCACGAACAAAAAATGAAAATTTTAGTCATTTAATATCAATGGGTTACCAGTAAATGCTCTCGTGCCATATGACTTATTCGCACCTTCCATTAGTGAGCATCAGCCCGTAAGGAGTGAAAAATTGTGGCCGAAATGATATCGTTTTGGCATGTAATTAAGGAGTTGGGGCTAATGAAAAAATGGATATATGAAAAATCTCTGGCGATATGCTTAGGAGCATTAGCACTATACATATTAATCTGGTGCACCGTTTCATATATAGGCGTTCAGGTGACATACGTTCTTGGGCCTATAATTTTAATGTTCGGGCTGATAGCTTACTTTACCGCTCCATCTGAAAAATTAATTGATAAGGAATAGTCGATGAAAATTTTGAAGTTTTTTTCACTCGGTTCGCTTTTGATAATCGCTATAAATTTTGGCCTTGCACTATATTCATCAATGAATGGAAATTATAATGTTGGTTATGTGCATCGTATGGTATCCTTCATTTTTATATTCGTCATATCCACAACCTTGTGGCTGATTGTTTTTGCGTTTAAAAAATACACAGCAAAAGAAAAGGAAAGTGCGAACAAGTATCCCAAGAACAAAAAATGAAAATTTTAGTCATTTAATATCAATGGGTTACCAGTAAATGCTCTCGTGCCATATGACTTATTCGCACCTTCCCTGGGTCTTTGTTTCTGATAGAATCTTCAACAGCAATCCAGCTTGGGGTTTTTCGAGTTTTGGGAATTTTTAACGAACGCATTTCTTTTCGATAAATGTTCCAAGCAGCACTTGTGAAATCTGATTTTCGTTCAGACTCTTTGTTGGCCCTGTCAAATTCGATAATGACATTGAAAAAATCGGAGCTTATAAGGTTCTCACGAGTGTAGATTTTGCCAGTGTCGAGAATTGCAATATCAATTCCTTGACTCAATAGGTCACTGAAAATGCGTGTTGATTTGATGATTTTCTGTCTTGAAAGCCTGTCAAAGTTTTCAATCAGCAAAATGCTGTTCGGCTCGACAAGCCCGCTTTGGACGAGATCAATGAAACAGCCAAGCTGACCTTGGGTAGCGTTTTTGCCACGGAATGCCGACACACCAAGGTCTTCCAGCGTGGTGTCTACAACGAGACTATGGCGTTCAAGGAAGCTCTCAATGTCGCTCTGACGAGCGTAGGACGTGCCAAATTCTTGCTTCTTGGTCGAGAAACGGATGTATGGATAGCATTTGCGCTGCATGGTCAGCCCCGGAATCGGTGTAGTGTCTTTTAGAGTAACACGGCTGCATCTACTGCTATGCCAGACCCAGCCACGCCTACCTTGAGCTCTCACCCGGGCTGGATTTCGAGAGCAAGCTGTTTGCCAAAATCAATGCTGCCGAGCTGCTGCGACGGGAGTTTGCCAAACCAGCCTATCAGCCACAAACCATCGTGCTGGGGGCCAATACCGATCCCTATCAACCCATCGAGCACCACTATCGCCTGACTCGTGAACTCCTGACGGTGATGCTGGCTCATCGCCATCCGGTAGGGCTCATCACCAAGAGCGCCATGATCCTGCGCGACCTCGATCTGCTGACCGAGCTGGCCCGAGAAGGGTTATGCCAGGTGTTGACATCCTCCCCACCTTAGCGCTTCGCGTCACAGGAGGGGGATTCCCATTACTGGGTGATAGCTGCTCGCGCAGTACCGGGTTCCTGCTTCATCGGGCGGCCTGATTGCACCACGCCTCCACAGGCTAAAACGGCGTGTCCCGCCGCTAAAATATTGCGAGCGCCGTTCACATCGGCGTTCGCCTCATAACCACACGCAGCGCATTTAAACTGGCTTTGCGTCTGGCGGTTATCCTTCGCAGTATGCCCACAACAGGCGCA